>DATDSR010000022.1:0-7479 GCA_036517855.1 Minisyncoccota bacterium
ACTTGAGCTCGACTAGGGTTTCGACGTATTCTGGCACTTCTTTTCTGCCATCCCATACGGTGCTACCAGTTGCTCTTGACTTCGGCAGAGTGAAGAACTGCGCGGCGAGGTAACTGATGAAGCATCTCTCGGCAAACTTACGAGCTCTCTCCTTTCTCGTCCACTCCTCTCCTTCCACCTGCTCGCTGAAGAAGAAGTTTTCGAAGGCTTTCTTCAAGAGCCCGAGGATGGCCACAGCGGCTTTGTCGTCGTGTTGCCTAGCAGCCTCAAGGAAAAGTTCCTTGACCGTTCCGAGTCTCTCCGCTGGTTCCAAACTCTGGAGCCACATGTCGCAGGCGATAGTGCCCACATTGGTGGATCCAGGGGTTGCCCACTCGAATGTTTTCGTTCCCATCTGGTTGTCCTTCCGTCCACAGCCACGACCATGGATTTTGAGGGTTCACTGGCCAGACCCGGTATGAGCCTAGCATCTGCCGCTAAACTAGCACTATCTGTTATAATTGCAAGGTGGTTAATTTATATACGCACCAAAGTGAGAATGTCAGGAGGACCTTCCTCCTGATGGGTGGGTTCTTCGCCCTGCTCATTACGCTTGGATGGATCTTTGGGCAGGCACTCGAAAATCCGGCCACATTATATGTAGCAGTGGTGCTAGCTCTGGTGATGAATGTGGTTGGTTACTGGCACTCTGATAAGATCGCTCTTGCTCTCTCGCGAGCCAAGTCCGTGACGCGCGAGGAGCAGACCGAGCTTTATCGCGCGGTTGAGAACTTGAGTATTACGGCTGGCTTACCTACGCCGAAGGTTTATGTGATCTCCGCATCGCAGATCAACGCCTTCGCCACGGGTCGCGACAAGGAGCACGCGGCGGTGGCGGTGACCACGGGCGCACTCGAGCGTTTGAGTAAGGTTGAACTGGAGGGTGTGCTTGCCCATGAACTCGCGCACGTCGGCAACCGCGACATCCTTGTTTCAACGGTAGTGGTGGTGCTTGCTGGCATTATCGCCCTCATTTCAGATTTTTTTATAAGAGCAATGTGGTCGGGTGGCGGACGCCGGCGCGAGGGTGATGGACGCATCTTCCTCATCCTTGGCATAGTGGCCGCCATCGCGGCACCCATAGCCGCCTCACTTATACGTCTGGCCATCTCAAGACAGCGCGAGTATTTGGCCGATGCGTCCGGGGCCATGCTCACGCGTTACCCCGAAGGTTTGGCCAGTGCTCTTGAGAAGATTGCCGCAGACGGGGAGCCGATGCCTCACGCTCACACAGGCACAGCCCACCTGTTTATAAGTAACCCATTTAAGGGCGGTGGCAAAATGCTTACCAAACTCTTTATGACCCACCCACCAGTCGAGGAGCGTATACAGCGCCTACGCGGAGGGGTATAATCAGGACATGAGCAGAGAGAATCTTGATTGGTATTTTGACAACACACCGCACACCAATTACTTACCGGCAGGTCATCTAGCCGAGATGGCTGCGCAAGAAGCCCTCGCCCGAGATAGAGTAGAGGCCGAAAGTAAGGTAACTCCAGAAGTTGAAGCGAAGCGCTTACCGAAGCTTAAGTTGCTGAAGTTGAAACATAGTCAGGCGGATGACGCGATTGCAATTTGATATGGACCTTGTAGAACTTGATACGAAAGTAAACGCACTATTGCTTGGGCTCCCGCCCGAGCTTTCGGCGGCTGTGCGCGAGCGAGTGACCTTCTATAAAACCAAGATGCCGGCGTTTAAGGTTGAGGAGATTTATCGTGAGGCTGGCAATCTAACTCGTTTAGAAATGCTTGCTTACCTCGATCGGCGCAAGTACTTGGGGATGTACAACCGCCGTTTCAGCGAGTATAAGATCGCCGAACACGTGCGTGCCATCGTGGCGCGCGAGACGCAGGAGGAGCGTGATCTCTATTCGCTTGCTCGGGTGAACTTTGACCTAAACGGCCTGAAGGCTCTCAATGATTTGGGCGGCCACGAGGCGGGCAATAGGGGGCTGAAACTTTTCGCAAACATCCTGAATTTTGGTGCCACCACACTCTGGCTACGCGATGAACTTAAACTTAATGTTGTAACTAGTGCCGAAGGAGGGGATGAGTTTGGTATTGTCCTCTCCGGGCCAATTGATTTGCGCGAGAAGGTGCAAGAGATAGGCGAGCGTTATGCCCACGAGGTTTACAACACCGACGCCTCGCACATGCTCGATTTTGGCAAGCCTGAAGTACTTGAGAATCTTAAGTTGCTGGGTATTGCCGAAAGTATCCCAGCCGATTTTCGTTTTCGCCTCTCCACCTCCGTGGGCATTTGCCTTTTGGGCGAAGCCTTCGATCGTGTAGATGTAAATCGAGCCGAGGCCGCGTTTGACGACATTGTGCAAGATATAAACAACGCAATGTTCGCCATCGCCGACGAGAGGAGCGCCAGACACAAAAGTGCCTTCAAAAAGGAACTCACCAAAACCGACCCCATCCTAGCCGGCCTCTACGCCCGCATGTCTAAAGAAGTCATCCACCTCGAAAAGCGGATTAAGGAATTGGAGAAGCAAATCAAGAGTTCTTAGGGGGCATGCCGATGTAAGCCTTGAGAGTTTTTGCGCCGCTGATTGTGAGAGCAATTGCGCGCATGTTACCATCGTCTATGTCAGCTTTCATTTTCGGTAGTCCTTTGCGTCCATTGGTACCAAGTCCGGATTTAAATAGTATTGGTAAGAGATATTTGTCTTTTTTAATGATATCTTTGAAGGCGATAATGCCTGGAATTGCGCGCTTGGAACGTTTGCGAATCTTTTTACTACCCTCGCGTAGCCCAACCTCAACAAGTTTGGCGGTTCTGGCAAGTGACCCACGGGTCCAGTCAAATGGTAACCCACCAGCTCGCTTCCATGCTCCAACCTCCTTTGTCGAAACCGTACCAATGTACCAGTCTAGTGTGTTGTATGCGTGCAAGCGCTTCTTGCTTGTCGCAAGACCTCTTGTTCTATCAAGTTTTGCCTCGCTTGTTTTCAAAACGTCGCGTTTTGCTTTATTGAGTCCAACTAGATATTTGGCCCGGGATGGTATTTTGTTTGAGCGTACACTAGCAATGCCATACTTTCGTATATATGGGGTAATAGCGAAGCACCTTTTTACCTCCAAGCGGCTAATCTTCTTAATGAGCTTCATATTTCGTTATGTAATCTAGCAGATCATTCAACTTACAGGTCGCCAGGCCGATGACAGTATCCGCACAGCCGTAATATACATAAAGATTGTCTCCAGCGACGACAGCCCCTTCGGGGAAGGTAACGTTAGGAACAAGACCCTCGCGCTTATACGTTGCGACAGGTTGAAGAATGCAACCGGGCGCTCTTGCTATAAGTTTATGCGGACTTTCTGCGTCAAGAAGAGCTGCGCCTATCGTCCAAGAAGCGGACATTGCTTCGGAAGAAAATATTATCAGCCAACCTAGTTTGGTTTTGACTGGCACGGCTCCCAGCTCGGGGCCTCGATAAAGCCAAGGTTGTGTTTTCATGACAATTTGTTCTTTTGTAAAATATTCGCCCCAACTTTCAGACGAAGCTCCAATTAATTGTTCTATATTGTCATAATAACGAATTGAAATATGGGATAAGCCCGTATCTGGAGATACTGTCAGCATCAGGCCGATTTTTCCATCGTCTACTAAATCAGGCAATATCGCCGCGGCTTTTGACTTTTCAGGTGGGCCAACAATGCCATGTTTTGTGACACTTTTGAAATCTTTTGTTGAGGCTAAAGCTATACGAACTTTTGGCTTTACGTCCCGATTGTATATCGGAGCATCAATGGCCGTGTAAGTAATGTAATAAGTATCACCTATTTTGGTCATACGCGGGTCCTCGCAACTAAAGCAATCGTAATCAGTATCGGGTGAGATGAATGGGAGATTGCGCCTCTCAAAATTGATACCATCGGTACTCTGTGCGTAACCGACGCAAGAAATGTTGTTTTCAAAATAATAGCCAGCTCTATTTAGCCGCGGCGTACTTTCCTTTAAGGTTGACGGATAAGTGCGGTACACCATGTGAAATATGCCTGAGTCGTAAACAACACTGGGATTAAAGACAGCGCGACCTTCCCATTCAACCTCTGGCCTAGGCTCAAGAATAGGTCTCGGATTTTCATTGCTCGGGTATCTTTCTAGCCAAAATTTCATATTTTGATTTTAACACAAAACGGAGTAGGCTTGGGGTGGGTCGTGGACCTGGGAAGGAGGAGGAATGGAAGACGAACGGCCAGTGGATGTCGAAGCGAAGATGCGCCTTTGCGCTTCACTTGGGCACGCGAATTTGTTTGTCGTGCCTATCGAGGTAAGGCCTCCCGCGCCTCGAGATGTGAACCGCTACCAGGTGCGTATAGTTTGCCAGGTTTGTGACGAGCGAGGTTGGATGGGCCTTACGCCCACCCAATGGGACGTTCTCAAGCAAGATTTCGCCAAGGGAAGAGTTGGTTAATAAGCCGGTTAGTGCGTAGGCACTCTCCGGCTTTGCTCGTCCGGTTAAAACTATAAGACTGGACATCTGATGTCCAGTCTTTGGGCTAATCACGGTCGCCAAATACTGTGTGTTGGCGCTTGTAGAAGTCTTGGCGCTTTTGCAGACTCGTCACTTGGTCACGACAACGTTCGCAACCTTTGATATGCGAGATGACATTTGCCAGATTTTCAGTCTCAACCTCATACAACCTCCAGGCATATTGTTCCAGAGCTACTGGAGTGAGATGTTGAACCGCTTCGTCACCATATGGGTTATCCATAGGTCCTCCCCGATGGAGTATAACCGATTTTCGCAGAAGAAAGTATCACGCTTGAATCACGGCCCAATACAAAGTAGAGTAGGGGAATTGGAGAGGTGCCAGAGCGGTCGAATGGGCCACCCTGGAAAGGTGGTAGGCTGGTAACGGTCTCGGGAGTTCGAATCTCCCCCTCTCCGTTTTTGGGTTTTGTGCTAAAATAGACCCTATGCAGTTTAGGCAGGGTTTGTACATATTGGCTATGTTTGTAATAGTTTTCGGGCTTTGGAATACAAGGGTTTTTGCCTTTTCACGGCCGATTACCTTCCCTGTGGATGGGGCGAGCACTTTCCGTGATGACTTTGGCGAGCCGCGGGGGGCAAACGGCGAGCGCAAACATTTGGGTGTGGATATCATTGCCGATAAACTTACGCCAGTGGTGGCCGCGGTAGATGGCGTAGTCAGTGATGTTGTGTCGCCCGAGGCCACGTGGGGCTACGCGGTTACAATCAAAGATAACGCAGGTTATAAATACATTTACTTGCATTTAAATAACGATACACCGGGCACAGACGATGGCTTGGGTGGTGAGGCTGGCGCCTACGCGCCGGGGATCAAAGTTGGAGCGAAGGTGAAAGCGGGAGATTTGATTGGTTGGGTCGGTGATAGTGGTGATGCCGAAGATACTGGTTCGCATTTGCATTTTGAGATTGAGACTCCGAAGAAGGTGAACATAAATCCGTATGAAAGTTTGGTCCTTGCCCTGAAGTCGGGTGGAAGCGAGGTTGGTCCAAGACTTGCTGTCGGCGACAAAGGAGAAGAGGTGAGACGATTGCAAATCAAACTTGCCAACGCTGGATTTTATAACGAAGAGATAACTGGCAACTTCGGACCAATTACTAAATCCGCGGTGACCCGTTTTCAAAAATCCAAAGGCCTCGAACCCGTCGGCCAAGTCGGCCCTAAAACCAGAGCCGCACTAAGTAAGGTGTAGCCCTGTGTTCGATAGATTGTTTCGTGCTATGATTTCTTATGATTGTAATTCTCAATTTTGGTAGTCAGTTTGCTCACCTTATAGCTAGGCGTGTTAGAGAGCTTGGGGTGCGGGCGGAGATCCTACCTTTTGATACTAAAGTAGCAGAGATTGAAAAACTCAAACCTGTTGGGATTATTTTGTCAGGTGGCCCTGCCAGTGTGCTCGAGAAGGGGAGCCCAAGGCTAGATAGAAGGATTTTCGAAATGGGGCTACCAATCTTGGGTATTTGCTACGGGCACCAAGTTATGGCCCACTTGCTCGGTGGCCGGGTTGCCAAAGGGGAGCATCGGGAGTTTGGCAAGGAAATTTTAGAAATAAAGGGAAAGAATACCTTGTTTAAAGGCCTTTCTGTCAAAGAAACAGTCTGGTTTTCTCACGGGGATAAGGTGGTTAGGTTGCCGGGTGGCTTTAGGGCTACGGCTTCTACTAAAGGCTGTAAATATGGGGCTTTTGAAGATACAAAGAGGAACTTTTTTGGCATACAATTTCACCCAGAGGTCACCCATACTCGAAATGGGAAAAAGATATTGAGTAACTTTGTATTTTCTATTTGTAGAGCAAAAAAAGATTGGCAAATCGTTTCTTTAACCAAAGAGATAATTGCAGAAACCAAGAGTGAAGTTGAGCAGAGGCACGTAGTTGTGGGCATTTCGGGTGGGGTTGATTCGCTTGTGGCAGCAACGCTCATTCACAGAGCTATCGGTAACCGCTTGCATGCTGTATTTGTAGATACTGGGCTACTACGCAAAGGAGAAGTAGAACAAGTTGCAGTGTATTTACGCAAGCACGGATTTAAGAAGCTCTATGTCATTGACGCAAGTAAGCCTTTCCTAACAAGATTAAAAGGCGTAAGTGATCCAGAAACAAAACGAAAAATAATTGGCCATACTTTTATCGAAGTGTTTGAGAAAGCGATTAAGAATGAACTTAAAAAATATCCAATAGCATATCTTGCTCAAGGTACAATTTATCCAGATCGAGTTGAGTCTGCGTCGACTTCGAAGACTTCAGCAAAAATTAAAAGCCATCACAACTTAACTTTGCCGGAAAAACTTGGTTTCAAAATTCTTGAACCGATAAAGGATTTGTATAAAGACGAAGTGCGTAAAGTTGGTCTTGTGCTCGGCTTGCCTAAAGATTTGCTTTGGAGACATCCCTTCCCTGGACCCGGGCTTGCCGTGCGCATTGTGGGTGAAGTGACAGAAGAACGTTTACGAATTCTTCGCGAAGCCGACGCAGTCTTCATAGAAGAATTAAAAAATGCAGGGGAGTATGAAAAGATTTGGCAAGCTTTCGCCGCGCTTCTACCAATCAAAGTAGTTGGCGTGATGGGAGACGCGCGTACCTATGAATATGTGATTGCACTTCGCGCAGTTGATTCGGTAGATGGCATGAGTGCTGATTGGCACAAAATCTCAAACGAACTTTTAGAAAAAATATCAAGTGCGATTGTTGGGAAGGTCTCGGGAGTTAACAGGGTGCTCTACGACATTACACAAAAACCTCCCGCAACTATTGAATATGAATAAGCCAATCAGTTTAGTTATCATTTTTGTTGTGGGGGTGGTTTTACTTATTACAAATAGGGCAAGCGAGATGAGGTATGAGCGGCAGGATAGCAATGTGAGTGAGAATATTTCTACAAGCACAAAAAGTTTTGAGACAGTAGCCTCGACAAGCACAGAAAAAGCAAAAATTTC
>DATDSR010000023.1:0-20928 GCA_036517855.1 Minisyncoccota bacterium
CGGACAAGGTACCCAAAGCACTCAAGAGATTCAGAGACGTTGTGCCCTCGTACTTAAAGCACTACAATACCAAGCGATTGCACATGGGTATTAATTATCAAACACCACTGGAGGTGTTGCGAAGGTGCTGAGGATTATACGCAACCGAAAAGGCATGGGGTACGTACCAGACGGCCGTCACAGACGTACAACATTAACGAACCGAATACGTCACCAAGCGACCTAGACATCGAAGACGAAATCACCGCCTATATCAAACAAGGCGCCCAGAAGCACCAATTAGGGCCACAAAATACCCCTTGACAAGTCCTGTGTGATTTGCTAGTATATTGCCAGACCCGATGTGATGGCAACGATAGGTGTAGACTACTGGCGGTACAGCTACACCCACGCCGCGGCAATCGCGAACCTCCCCATAAGTGATCTGACTCGCTGCTTTTGGCTTAAATAAGCTAATTGCGGCGGCAGGCAACCACGACAAGCAAGGTTCGTGCCACACTAAGGAAGATCTCAAAAAATAAACAAAAAAGCAAAAACGGGGGAGGTGACGCGGGTCGCCTCCCCTTTCCTATTTTATACTAGAGAAAACTCAGTGATGTGGTGGATGAGTTCGGGAAGCGTTACTCCAGTGGCTTGGAGGGCTTGGGGGATGTGGTCGGGTTCTCCGAGGGGCGGGAGGGCGTCGACTTCGAGGATAACTACACCCCCGCCGTCGCCAAGGCTATGGCGGGCAAGTCTCCTGCGCAGAATCATATCTACTGATGAGTAGCCTTCAAGGCCGAGTGTGCGATGGGCACGCAGGGCAGTTTGCATAAGTAAATCTTTTTCAGTTTTCGTTAGGCTGGCGGGGGCTAAGTATTCGTTATCTTCGAGACTCGGATCGTGGATGGCGAAGCGACTACCTTTAACTATCTCAACTGGTAGCGACACGTAATGCTCTTGATTGCGAAAGCCGTCAACGACTAAACACTTAACTTCAACGCCGTGCACGGCCTCTTGGAGGAGCAAGTGCTCGTGCCAATCAATCATAGCCGTGAGCACGCTCGGCAACTCTTGGTAACTTCGCACCGCCCTCACTCCGTGAGAGAAGGCCCCCCGCGCAGGCTTCACCACGTACTGCCCGCCGATCTGGCGAAAGGCCTGGCGCGCCACTTCCTCCGGGTTGTGTGAACTGTCCATCAAGATTGTCTGTGGCACCATCATCCCCGCATCAACCAATATCTGTTGGGCCAAATCCTTACGCCAAGCCGAGCTCGCCGCAAGGGCCCCCGAGCCAGTGTAAGGCACGCCAAACTGCTCGAGCAGTTGCTGCACCTTGCCATCCTCGCCATACTCGCCGTGCAGAGCATTCCAAACTAAATCTGTGTGAGTGAGCACTTGGCGCTCACTAACTGGCAAACCGTCTCTGTGCCATTGCCCCTCTGGATCTATAAAAATGTCGATAACATTATGCGAATCTCGCAAAGTGCGGTTAACCAACGCACCAGTACGCAAAGAGCGCTCGTACTCACTCGACGGCCCACCCCGCAAGATAGTGACATGCATACCCCCATTGTAAATGTAAAATGGCAAATGGTAAATGTCTTGGATCCCCCCACTTTTAACATTTAAGTTTTACGATTTACCATTGAGCACTAGCGAATCACGACGAAGTCGATGATACGCTAGTGCGAACCGGTGTGCCTCGGCGTTAATGGCCAGTATGTCGTGATGATAATCACGCACTACTGCACTGTCCCCTAGTATCTTGAGTGGCTTGTGCTTGTCATCTTTGAGCACGCCCGCGAGTGGAATTATGAATTTAGAATTACGAATTATGATTTGGGCAACATTCATCTGTGCCTGTCCCCCATCCACTACTATTAAATCTGCCTTTCTCCATTCTGTATGTCTGAAGCGCCGCTCAAGCAATTCGTTTAAACTGCCGGGGTCGTCATTCTTAAATCCACGTATTTTAAATCGTTTGTACTCGTGCTTGGCGAACACGCCATCCTCCATCACCACCATCGCACCTACTGTGTTGGTACCCGAAATGTGTGCCACGTCATAAGCCTCGATTCGCGTACCGCGAATCGCCCCGAGCGCAGTCGAGGGGCGGGTGCTGTTCCTCCGATACATTGCCACGTCATTGATGTGCTCAAGAGCGAAAATCTTGTTGCGTAGAACGGCCGCCTTCTCAAAATTGCGCAATTTGGCCTCTTGCTTCATATGCTTACGCAAACCCTTTATTATTTCCTGCTTCTTCCCTCTGAAGAACAAACTGATACTGCGAATTACTTTCGCATATTCTTGCTTCGAAATCTCCCCTGAGCAAACTCCCGGGCAGAGGCCGATTTGGGCGTTGAAGCAACGCTTGGGCACACCCCACTTCGCCAAGGCTTCGCGGGGCAAGCATGTATCTCGAAACGGAAAAATCTTGCGCACTATCTTAAGGGCCTCGCGCAGTTCGAGCCCGTGCGGGAAGGGCCCAAACGATTCTTTAATCTGCTCTGTCCACTCGGGCAAATCTTTGCCCCGCACTACTAGCACTCGCGGGAAGGCCTCTTTAGTGATCACAACATAATTAAAACTCTTATCATCCTTTTCAATCGTATTGTAGTAGGGCTGATGCTTCTTTATCAAAGCCGCCTCAAGTATCAAGGCCTCAAGCACCGAGTCGGTCTCTTTATAATCAACCGAGCTAGCCTCCCCAAGCATCTTCACCAACTTCGGCCCTCGAGTTTCCCCCAAATCCGAACTAAAGTAACTCCGCACCCGCGAGCGCAAGCTAGTAGCCTTCCCAATATAAAGTATCCCTTTCTTATTCCTAAAAAAATAAACCCCCGGCTTATCTGGCAGCTTTTTGCCTAACTTTTTCATAAATCTGGCATCGAAGGGTCGCTCTTTACTTTACCCACCACGGGCAAGATCGACACAAGGAACGCGCAAAAGATCAAAATAAATCCCAGCAAATCAGATTCAAAGGCTCCTAAAAATAGGCCAATAAGAACTACCGTAACAAAACCAACTAACACACAACCAAACCAGAGCCATCCTTGCCAGGCAATAGGGTAGACCCGCCACCCCTCCTGCTTAAACCAATATTTATTTTTTTTGTTGCTCGTGCTCATTATTACTTCTTCAAAACTTTTCTTAAATACTTGGCGGTGTGGCTGGTGGGATGATTTGATACTTCTTTGGGGGTGCCTTTGGCCACCAGGTGGCCACCTTCGTCTCCTCCTTCGGGGCCCATATCTATTATCCAATCGGCATTTTTTATTACGTCCATGTTGTGCTCTATCACTACTACTGTGTTGCCTCTATCAACTAGTTTTTGCAAAATCTCAATGAGCTTCCTTACATCCTCGTAATGCAAGCCGACAGTGGGCTCATCTAGCAAGTAAATCGTTTTGGTTGTGAGCGGCCTATATAGCTCAGAGCTGATTTTGACGCGTTGGGCTTCGCCACCGGATAAAGTTGTGGCCGATTGGCCAAGTTCTAGATAGCCCAAGCCCACATCATTAAGTGAGGCCAGGCGATCGGACACGGCGGGGATGTCTTCGAAAAACTTGAGGGCTTCCTCCACCGTCATCTTCAAGACTTGGTGAATATTCTTCTTTTTGTACTCCACCTCAAGCGTCTCTTTGTTGAAGCGCTTACCTCCGCACACATCGCACGGCACATACACCGTGGGGAGGAAGTGCATCTCCACCGCAATCTCGCCATTGCCCTCGCAGGTCTCACAACGCCCGCCTGCTCGGTTGAAGGAGAAACGCCCTGGCCCCCAACCGCGGAAGCGCGCCTCCTCACTCTCGGCAAATATGTCGCGGATGTGCGTCCAAGCGCCAGTGTAAGTGGCCGGGTTTGAGCGTGGCGTGCGACCGATAGGGCTCTGGTCAATCAAGATAGCCCGACCCAAATATTCGGTACCAGTGAATGACTCGACATTATAAATTTCGTTCGAGCGATAACGACGATCAAAACGCGCTTGCAAGTTCTTATGCAAAAGCTCATACATAAAGGATGACTTGCCCGAGCCCGACACGCCAGTAAGCACCACCAGCTTACCAAGTGGCACCTCAACATTTAAGTTCTTAATGTTGAAGATGTTGCCGCCTGTGATTTTAATCGAACCTTTGTCTTGAATGCGATAAACTTCGGGCAACTCGACATTCCTCTCACCACGCAGGTAATCTACTGTGAGCGACCCCACGCCGCCACGGCTTCGCGGGGCACGGTTACCCGTGATTAATTTCTCCGTCCAGTCTGCAACCACGATTTTGCCGCCGTGCACACCCGCACCCGGACCAATATCCACCAGGTAATCGCTAGCAAATATGGTGTCTTCATCGTGCTCCACCACAATGATGGTGTTGCCAAGATCGCGCAGTTCGTGCAACGTCTTGATAAGCAAATCGTTGTCACGACTATGCAAGCCGATGGTTGGCTCATCAAGCACATATAGAGTACCCACTAGCCTCGAGCCCAGTTGGCTAGCCAGGCGTATACGCTGGGCCTCGCCGCCAGAGAGCGTGTTGGCCCGGCGATTGAGGGCGAGGTATCCTAGGCCTACGTCAAACATAAACTTAAGCCGTGCTTTAATCTCGCGAATGACCACCTCCGATATCCCCTGCTCGCGCACAGTGAGCTTAATCCGACTAAAGAAATCAAGCGCGTTTCTGATAGCCATATTAGAAATTTGCACAATGTTTTTGCCTCCCACGAGAACCGCGAGCGCTTCTTTGCGCAAGCGGTCACCCCCGCACTCCTCGCAGGGCTCGTCGCCAAAGATGTGCTTGGTACCCAGGCCGTGGCAGATGGGGCAAGCTCCGTAAGGTGAGTTGAATGAGAACAATCGCGGCTCGATTTCAGGGAAGGAGAAGCCGTCTCGCGGACACGAGAACTTCGAGGACATAAGCAATTCATCGCCAGCGATGCTCACGAGCACCACACCCTCCGCCTCATTAAGCGCCTTCTCAATCGCCTCGCTCAATCGCTCATTTGCTTCTTTGCTTTTAGAGAAATCTGCGAGGGCAAACTCGTCTACCAATACCTCGATACTGTGCTTCTTATTCTTATCCAATATAATCTGCTCGCGCAGGGCTTTGCTCGCGCCATCCACACGCACGGTCAAGTAACCCTTGCCCAGCAAATCGTAGAGCAACTGGTAGTACTCGCCCTTACGCCCGCGCACTACCGGGGCAAACACTTTGACTTTGGCATCCTTGCCTGTCCCGAGCGCAGTCGAGGGGCCGCCTTTTTTGGCTTCAACAACTTTCTTCAAAACTAGATTGAAGATCTCTTGGTTCGAGAGCTTCTCTATCTCTTGGCCACAAACCAAGCAATGCGGCCGGCCAATCCTTGCATATAAAACCCTCAGGTAATCGTAGATCTCAGTGATAGTTGCAACCGTCGAGCGCGGGTTATTCGAGCGCGACTTTTGGTCTATCGAGATGGCTGGCGAGAGACCCTCAATCTCGTCCACGTCAGGCTTGGCCATCTGGCGGATGAACTGGCGCGCGTAAGAGCTCAAAGACTCGACATAACGGCGCTGGCCCTCGGCAAAAATCGTATCGAAAGCAAGAGATGATTTGCCCGACCCCGAAAGCCCGGTAAAAACCACCATCTTGTTCCGCGGCAAATCCACACTGATATTCTTCAGGTTATGTGTCCGTGCGCCCTTTATGCGAATCCATTCCTGATTTGATTTATGATTCACGATTTACGATTTATGAATAGGAAAATCTCCGCCCGTGGCGGTTATATATACCCAACAAGTATATCATACCCCTCAACTTGACACTAGAACAGCTATATGCTTATATTCTGAAGGAGGTGCTTCGATGAAGCAAGAACTGAAACTGCGCTTAATCACGCAAGGAGACGTCACTATCCTCGAGGGGGAGGTCCCCGTGGTGACTCCGGACGGTGGTGGTGACGACCTCTCATCGCTAGGACAAATCGTCAACTTCTTACGTTCGGGTTGCCCGGCGGTGCAGGTGACGACAAGTTATCCCGAAGATGTCGGACAGAGCATCCACAAGCTGGAACTCCCTGGCGAGATTTTCAGCTGCGAGATACAGGAAGGGATTGCCCTCATCACTCGGACCAAGAAATAGAGCCCAGCGGAGCAACCCTCCCTGGGCCTCCGCGTTTTATGGGGTGAGGCCCCATTTCGCCAAGGCTTCACGGGGTTAAACCGGCAGCACGGACGTCTAGGATGCGGGCCAGGGATTCTAACTGGCCTTCCTGGACGAAGGTGGGTGGACCTAGGTAACAATCTTTTGATATCAAGACCGCAGTACCTCCGGAGTGGCCGTGTTCTACTTTGGCCGAAGTGAGGTAGTGCCCATCTTCATAACCCGACACGATGCCTTCAGTCACTGTCACAGAGCCAGTGGCGCCAAAAGTTGGATAACCCAGTATTATTATCTGCTCGCCGATACTCGCCTTGGCAGAACATACAGCCTCCGAGTTAACAATATTCTCTCGTACTTTAGTCGAGGGATTAGGTATAACTACAAAGGCAAGGTCGGTGCCCGAAGGTCCGGCCGCCAAGGCCGAACTTGCAACAGTGTAGGTTGCGCCAAGCTCTGTAAGCACCAGGGTGCAACTATTGGCAAAGCGCCCAGCATCGCTCACCACATGCATATTGGTAAGCACGATTGGTACCGCGGACACACCATCAGAGGCAAAAAGTGTGCCCGATCCACTCTGGGTGAAGCCGTCAAACGCGCACAACACCCGCACGGTACGCGTACGCCAACTAAGGGCGGCGCTTGCGGCAGACGTGCTACTCAACTTCTTGAGACTCTGTGACAAGGCGCTAATTTGCGATTGCGAGCTCTTCTGCGCGGCCACACTCTCAGCCACTAACGCCTCGTTTGTTTTAGTTTGGGCAACGGTGCCGGATTCAAGTTTTTTCAAACGCTTGTTGATTTGGCTGAATTGGCCAAAATCAGCACCACCACTTTGTGTTTGAGTGCGGGCCAGCGAGCGCACAGTGCTCGACAAATCGTAAATAGCGAAAGTCTCTAAGGCGATAGCCACGATAAGCGCGGCGATAACGACATGCACACTTCGCACGTTCATATGCTAACTATACTATACCTTGAGCAAGCATGGCATCTGCCACGCGTTTGAAGGCGGCAATATTGGCGCCATTTACGTAGTTCACTACACCCTTTTTGTCTTTACCATCTTTTACGCAAAGTGCGTGGATGTTTCTCATTATTTTTTTAAGTTCGGCGTCTACTTGCTCGGCACTCCAATACATCCTCTGCGAGTTTTGAACCATCTCAAGGCCTGACACGGCCACCCCACCGGCGTTGGAGGCTTTGCCCGGAGCAAACAAAATCCCCTTACTAATCAAATACTCTGTGGCTTCGAGACTCGTAGGCATATTAGCTCCCTCACCCACAACCTTCACCCCGTTCTTCACAAGTTGTTTAGTATCGACAAGTTCAATCTCGTTCTGCGTGGCGCACGGCAAGGCTATATCGGCTTTAACTTCCCACGGCTTCCTCTTCGCCACATACTTAATACCCTTGATGTTAAGTTCACTTAGGCGTCCCCTATCTTTATTTTTCAGAGTTTTGATTTGCTCAAGCTCACTCTGTGTTAAGCCAGAATCTTTCAAAACATAACCTTCAGAATCTGACATTGTAAGCACCTTGGCACCCATTGCGATTGCCTTTTGCGCGGCAAACTGGGCCACGTTGCCCGATCCAGAAATCAAGACCTTTTTGCCCCTGATACTCAGCTTGGCGTGCTTCATCATTTCGTCGACGAAGTAAAGCAAACCGTAACCTGTGGCTTCAGTGCGAATGAGCGAACCGCCCCAGCCTACTCCCTTGCCAGTGAGCACGCCGTCCCAACGGTTCGCTAATTTTTTATACGCGCCGAAGAGAAAGCCGATCTCCCTACCGCCCACTCCAATGTCGCCAGCAGGCACGTCTGTATCTGCACCAATGTGACGATAAAGCTCACTCATAAACGCCTGGCAGAAGCGCATCACCTCGGCATCACTCTTGCCCTTGGGGTCGAAGTCCGAGCCGCCCTTACCACCACCGAGAGGCAAACCAGTGAGAGCGTTCTTGAAGATTTGTTCGAAACCTAGGAACTTGAGCACCGATAAGTTTACTGTGGGATGGAAACGCAAGCCACCTTTGTATGGGCCGAGGGCAGAATTGAACTGCACACGCCAGCCGTTGTTCACTTGTACTACGCCAGCATCATCTACCCACGTAACGCGAAATTGAATTGCCCGCTCGGGCACCACCATGCGCTCAAGAATTTTAAACTCGGCCACGCGCGAGTCGGCGCTAGCCACCTCCTTAACCGAACCTACAAACTCATTAACCGCCTGTTCAAATTCAGGCTCGCGTACTTTCATTAGTTTACTGTGCCACAAACTTGACCATCACCATTTGACCATCAGCTCCAGCCACTGGAGTATCCGTCGTGCGGTCAAAAACCTTATCCCCATTGTCGCTGTGAATCATCGCATAGTAAGTGTTGCCGGCAATCATTGAATGCAGAAGTTCAACCTGACCACCAGAGTAAGCACCGACATCAAATCGCTGAGCACCCCAAATGTTCGCGGGCTTGCCCTCAAGATCTGTGTGTATTACCACCCAACCATTTTGTGCCATCGCCACTTTAGCAATTTGCACCATATCGCTCGCAGCCTGATTGTTAACTACAATCTCGTTTGTGGTGGCAGTATTGGCCGTCAAAGTACCTTTGTTTGGCCCAGCTGGTGTGCCAACTAAGTTAACATCGGCAACAACGCCTGTGCTAACCCCACCTTCTCCAACTACTTCCGTCTCCTTGGTATCAGTGCCCGGCACTGGCATTGTGTTAGATACACCATTTGTGGCTGTGTCATTATAATCCCCAGCACCCTCCTCACCAGATAGGGTTGTATCATCCGTAACATCATTACTGCTCGGCTTCTTAACATAAGAGGCAATAATCCAAATAGCCAATATAGCAATCACCACATAGAGCCAGTGTTCTTTCTTCATATCGTTTTCGTTATTATTTTTATGCCGTAGTTTACACCCATTAGCCCATCATGCACAATGTCTTGACATAACTTACCAATTATGCTTAACTTGATCCAGAATCCCTCCGGTAAGCCCCAGTAAGGCTGAAAGAAGCGGAGCAAACTCCGCTGGCAACGAGCCGGGACCTCTGGAGCAAACTCCAAAGGAGTGAACTTGAAAAATCCTCTGGCTAGATTCAGCCTAGCGTTACTGTGCTGGCTGATAGTCGTCGCAGTGACATCACACCATTCAGTAGTTAGGCTTGAACACAGCACGAGTCTTGTTGGGTGGTCCATAACCGTTACAACCCAACTTGCTCTACTCGTCCTGTTTTGTGTGGCATGGACAAGTATCCTAGACATGAATTGGGCGCAAAAGGAGCGAGACCAGCTCAAGGATGAACTGGTCGCCGAGCAACGTTTCGTTGAACTAATGCTCGGGTTTCACAGTGGGGCTGGAACCAGAGCGGTGATTCATGAGGCAGCACACACTGTCTTCCTCCTGGAGAAAGACATCGTGAAGGAACAACGTGGGGCCGCTCGGTTGAAATCACTCAAGTTCATGAGCACCGAGCGTAACAAGGCAGTGAAAATGTTCGAGGAGCTCGTGGGCACAATCAACGATAGGTTCAATACAACCTACAGCGCTCGGCTGGACGACTACGAGTAGCGAAGGGTAGCAACAGGGACGGCGCAACGGCGCCGCCCCTGTTTTCAGTTTTACCTAAAACAACTTATCCACCTCTACTGTTCGAAGTTCGACTTAGAACAGTTATACTTAGGGTATGAGGCAGGCAGAAGTAATAGAGGAGGGAGAGTACTACCATGTCTATAACCGTGGCAACCGTAGACAACAAATGTTCCATGACCAAAGAGACTACGCACGATTTATTTTCTTAATCCTACATTCACACGGCACGTTCGTTCCCTCAAACACACATCGCCATGTCTCATACTTTTTAAGAGACGGCTCGTTCAAATTGCAAGCTGAAGACCTTGGCCTGATCGAGCAAAGTAGACGTGCGGACCTTGCTGTCTTTGCCCTTATGCCAAATCACTTTCATTTGATCCTAAAGGAGAAACTTTCTGGTGGTATATCTTCTGTCATGCAACGGGTCCTGACTGGATATACAAAATACTATAACGAAAAGTATCGGCAGAGCGGCCATTTACTACAAGGGAAATTCGGTAGGATACACATTGCCGACAACAGACAATTGCTTCACACATCAGCTTACATCCACCGTAACCCACGCGAGCTTAAGGGTTGGGAAAATAAAGAGCACAAGTACCCCTGGTCAACTTTGCAGGATTACGTGATCGAAAATCGTTGGGGAAATTTGCTGGAACAAAACTCACTATTAGAGCAATTCTCAAAGCCGGACGATTATCACCACTTCGTCAAAGCAAGTCCAAGCAAGGATCCACTGTTCGAAGTCGAACTTTGAACACTATAGTTTCTCTTTCAGTAGCACAATCTCGTCACGGAGGATGGCGGCAGTTTCGAAGTCTAGTTTTTTTACGGCTTCATTCATTTCTTTTTCTTTTTGCTTAATGAGTTTGAGAGGGTTGAGTTTCAGGAGCTCGGCGTCGAGGGCTAGCACCCTATCGGCCACTTTGGCTCTCTCGGCGTCTAACACTTCCATAATGTCGTGCACTTTCTTTATGACTGTTTTGGGGGTGATGCCGTGCTCTTTGTTATAGGCCACTTGGATGGCACGGCGGCGGTTAGTCTCGTCGATGGCTCGCTTCATCGAGCCGGTCATATTATCGGCATAGAGAATCACTCGCCCTTCCACATTGCGCGCGGCCCGGCCGATGGTTTGGATGAGTGAAGTTTCGCTGCGCAGGAAGCCCTCTTTGTCGGCATCAAGTATCCCAATGAGAGCCACCTCTGGCAGGTCCAAACCTTCACGAAGTAAGTTCACTCCCACCACCACATCAAACGTGCCTTGACGGAACTCGCGCAAGATCTTGATGCGCTCAAGGGTTTTAATCTCACTGTGTAAGTATTCAGATTTAATCCCCTTCTCTTTCAGGAACGTGCTCAAGTCCTCAGCCATCTTTTTAGTGAGCGTGGTGACGATAACGCGAAAACCCTTCTTCACCGTCTTTGCCGTCTCGGCAATCATATCTTGCACTTGACCACCGTAGTCGCCATGCACGGCAATCGGCCGCACCGTGAGCTCGGGGTCCATCAAGCCCGTGGGGCGAATGATTTGCTCGGCGATGTTGCCTTTCTCAAGTTCGTATTTGCCAGGGGTAGCGGTGGTGTAGACGACTTGCCCGACGCGCTCCTCAAACTCCGGGAACTTGAGTGGCCGATTATCAAGCGCCGACGGCAAGCGAAAGCCGTGCTCTATCAAAACCTTTTTGCGGCTCTCATCGCCAGCGAACATGCCCGAAATCTGCGGCACAGTCACATGCGACTCGTCTATCACGGTTAGAAAGTCCTTGCCAAAGTAAGATAGCAGAGTATCGGGAGCACTCCCCGCTTGGCGACCAGATAAGTGCCGCGAGTAGTTCTCGATGCCCGAGCAGTAGCCCACTTCTTTAATCATGGCCAAATCATAATTCGTACGCCGCTTGAGTCTGTCTGCCTCAAGCAGTTTGCCCTCTTTCTCAAAATGCTTTAGGCGCTCTTTCAACTCCTCCTGGATTGAAACCACAGCCTTCTTTTGTTGGGCCTTGTTCGTAATAAAGTGCTTTGCAGGAAATAAGTAAACTGCCTGCTCGCTACTTAAAACTGCTCGGTTAATCGGGTCGACTTTATCAATACGCGATATAGTATCGCCCTCAAAGTAAATTTGGTAAACGAAAGTGTCTGACACTGGCATCACTTCAACCGAGTTGCCGGTTGCTCTGAACGTGCCCGAGTTCAGGTCAGCATTTGTGCGCGTATAGAAAATACCAACTAATCTCCGCAACAGGGCATTACGGCCCACACTCTCCCCCACTGCTAATTTTAGGTTTTCTTTTTCGTACTCGGCCGGAGAGCCTAAGCCATAAATGCACGAGACACTCGCCACAATGATTACATCTTTGCGCGTAAGCAAGGCTTGGGTGCTGGCGTGACGTAGACGTTCAATCTCTTCGTTGATGCTCGCATCCTTCTCTATATATGTATCACTCACTGGCAAGTAAGCCTCCGGCTGGTAGTAATCGTAATAACTCACAAAGTAGTGCACCGCGTTCTCTGGGAAGAATTGTTGGTACTCCTGAGCAAGCTGAGCCGCCAATGTCTTGTTATGAGCAATCACCAAGGTCGGCTTTTGCATCTGGACGATGACATTTGCCACAGTGAAGGTCTTACCCGAGCCAGTCACACCCAGGAGCGTCTGGTGCCCCTTACCCGCCCGCAAACCCGCCACCAAATCAGCAATAGCCGAAGGCTGATCCCCCGCCGGCGCCCAATCTGATTTTAGTTTAAACTGTTGACTATTCATACCAAGTGTTATACCATATTCGCAGGGAGGTCGCTATGGATGTACCGGACAAGATTCTTGCCATTACGCGAGAAATGACTGTGCACAGGAAAATCGAGGAAGCGGCGCGGGAGATTGCATCGCTTGAGGGTATCAAGATTGACGAGGCTCGCGACAGGGTCGCGGAAGTCATTCAGACCCTCGGATGCCGTGAGCTTGCCCCCACATAAAAACCTCATTAACCAGACCCGCCCTCGCGGGTCTGTGCCATTTATATACTAGTAAATCTAGCCAGAAATTCATTACGGAAATTTTCGAACTCACCACCCAAAATTGAACTCCGGATATTTTTCATTAGACTGACAATAAAATAGAGATTGTGAATGGTGGTGAGACGGTATGCGAGTAGCTCGTATGACTTGAATAGGTGGTGCACATAGGCGACGCTATAATTTGTGCAGGTGTAGCAGGCACAACCCTTTTCAATCGGCCCAAAATCTTCGCGATACTTGGCATTCGTAATATTTATCTCACCATCCTTTGTATACATACCACCTGTGCGAGCTTTACGCGTGGCGGCTACGCAATCGAAGGTATCAATACCATTCTCTACCCCAGCAAATAAATCAGCGGGTTCACCTACCCCAAGTAAATGCCGTGGCTTCTCTTCAGGCAACTCTTCACACACCCAGCGCACAGCTGTACCCATGTCCTCTTTAACAAAACTGCCGCCAATGCCGAAACCCTCGAAATCCAATGCTGCAATTTCTCGAGCACTCTGACGGCGCAAATCTTCGTAACGACCACCCTGCACGATACCCCAGAGTGACGAGGATTGTCCGGGAACACCAGTCTCCTGCTCACGGCCACCAAGGGACATTCGCGACAAACTGGTGTTCCCTGCCAATCTCTCGTGCTCGACCAAACATCTTGCTGCCCAAAGGCGGGTGCGTTCAACTGCTCTCTCGTGGGCTTCGCGCGGCGCATGGGGCGAGACACATTCGTCGAAGGCAAAAATTATGTCCGCACCTAAATTGTGCTGAATCTCGATTGACCGCTCTGGGGTAAAGCGATGTTCATCACCATTTATATGAGAATAAAAGGTAACACCATCGTCATCCACTTTAGCTTTCTTTTCGTGCTGAGAGGGCTCATAGACTTTGTCTGTGCGCTCCCAACTTGTGAATTTGGAAATGCCTGTACCGAAGGCCTCACCAAGGGAGAAAGCTTGAAATCCGCCAGAATCGGTGAAAATTGGCCCGTCGAAGTGCATAAACTTGTGCAATCCCCCAGCCCGTTTAACAATCTCGTCTCCCGGTTGCAAGTAAAGATGATAGGTATTAGCAAGCACTGATTGCGCTCCCAAATCTCTCATTTCCTCCGGGGTTAAAGTTTTGACAGTAGCTTTAGTAGCGGCCAGAGTAAGGGCCGGAGTGTCAATCACTCCGTGAGCCGTCTCTATTCTCCCCGCCCGGGCAAGAGTCCCCGCAACCTTTTGTTCAATATTAAATTTCATAATCATTCGTAGCGTAGCGCTTCGATAGGGCTCTTCTTGGCGGCTTGGCTGGCGGGGTAAATGCCGAAACCTAGGCCTACGAGGGCAGAGACGCCAAGGCCAAGGAGCGCGCCGGAGATTGGGAAGGAGAAGGACCAGGCAAGGTCAGCGAAATTGCGGATGGCGAAGGCGGCAAGGAGCGAAAAGATAGTTCCCAAGATAATGCCCACCAATCCCCCCGCCCCAGTGAGCAACACCGACTCGATCAAAAATTGCGTTCGGATGTCCTTGTTGGTGGCACCAAGAGCTTTGCGCAAACCAATCTCGCGCGTGCGCTCGGTAACAGAGACAAGCATTATGTTCATCACTCCCACCCCACCCACAATCAGTGAGATGGCCACAACAAATGAGAGGAACAGGGTGAACGCGCCAATAATTTGACCTATCTGATCAACCAACCCTTGTTGGGTTTGGAGATAGAAGTCGTCATCCGCCGGATCCTTTATCTTGTGCAAATCTCGTAAAGTACGTTTGATGTCACTTCCCATCCGGTCAACCACCTCCGGCGACGATGCTTTAAGTATAATCTGTGAGTAGTGATTGTTGCCTGTGAGATACGTAAGGGCTGTGGCAGGTGGCACAAGCACCAACTCATCTACGTTGAAAAAGACAACCTGCCCCTTGGGCGCGTACAGTCCAACCACTCTGAAACGTTGGTTCTTGATTTTGATGTACTTACCAATTGGATTATCCGTTCCAAACAGTTCCGCACGCACGCGCTCGCCAATGATGGCCACCGATGCCTTGCCCACCATCTCCGCATTACCGAAAGATTCGCCAGCGGCGAGCTCGAGCTTCATTGCTTGATTTATGAAAACTGGGGACACCCCTATGACCGTGGCCTTAAATGTTTTGGAACCGTAAGTAACGGTGCCTGGCGCGAATACCTCAGGAGTTATTGCTACGAGGTCAGGCACATTCTCTTTGCGAGAAAGAGCTTCGAGCTCGCGGGCTTTAAGCGAATCGGCAAACAAAGTTTCGGCGAACCCAGTCAGACCCTTAGGCTCCTTGCCCGGACGCACCACGAGAGTCTCGGCGCCAAGGCCCGAAAGTTGGTCGTTGATAAATCCCTGTGCTCCATCCCCAGCTGAAACAACCATCATTATAGAGGTAATGCCGATAACAATACCGAGCACCGTCAGGGCAGAGCGCGATTTTCGTGAGAGCAGTGCCCGCAGAGCAGTTTTGCCTACGTATTTTGTATTCATAGCTTTGCGTCGCTCAGAATCTTGCCATCAGTGAGGGTGATGATACGCTTGGCCCGGCGAGCCACCTTCTCATCGTGGGTTATGATAATGACTGTTTTACCCCGCTTATTGAGTAATTCGAATATCTCCATCACGTGAGCACCCGACTTTGAATCGAGGTTTCCAGTAGGCTCATCGGCGAATAGCACGCTCGGATTGTTCACAAGCGCACGAGCAATGGCAACACGTTGCTTCTCTCCGCCAGAGAGTTCAGAGGGTGCGTGCTCGAGCCGATGTGAGAGCCCAACCTCAGAAAGAGCCGCTTCAGCCATCCCCCGCCACTTGCTCTCTGGCACTGTTGAGTAACCAAGAGGCAAGATTACATTTTCCAATACCGTTGTACGCGGCAGGAGGTTGAAAGCTTGAAAAACGAAACCCATCTCCTCGTTGCGCACGCGCGCAAGTTCTATATCGTCAAGCTCGTCCATGGTGTGTCCAGCAAAACGATACAAGCCAGCCGTGGGCCGATCGAGAAACCCTAGTATATGGAGCAGAGTCGATTTACCCGATCCCGACGGACCCATTATCGAAACCAGTTCGCCCTTCTCAATTTTGAAAGTGGCGCCCGAAAGGGCCGCGGTCATCGGTCCATCATCAAGATAGGTCTTGTCTATCTTTGTTAGCTCAATCAGAGCCATACTAGTTGACGACACGCCCACCTTCACTTAAGCCCGACACAATCTCAACAGAGCCATCGAAACCGTGTAGACCCACAACCACTTCAGTTTTCACCGCGGTCTTAATGTCGGTACCAACGTTAACAAAACTTTTGCCTCCTTCATCGTTAATCATCCGGCTTGGCAATGTGAGCACTCCCGCGTGTGCAGCAGTTTCGATAGCTACGTTAGCCGTCATGCCTGACTTTATTCGAATGTCCGCGCTATCAAACTGTAGCGTCGTTTTGTAGGTAGCCACACCATCTATAATAGTCTCCCCTGGATCAATGGCAACAACAGTTGACGAGAAAGCAATGTCGGGTCCATAGGCATCGAGCGTAACATCTGCCTTCTGGCCCACAGATACTGTGGCCACGTCGGCCTCTGGCACGTTAGCCTCTATTTCGTAAGTACCAGCAGAAGCCAGAGATATACGTGCGTCACCTGCGATGACTGTCTCGCCAAGTTTGAAATCTTGCTTAGTTACAATGCCAGAAAACGGCGCAGCGATAACTGCCTTGTTCGCCTCAGCTTGTGCGGAAAGCACTTGGGCGTTCAGTTGATCGAGCTTGGCCTGCGAGGCTCGGATGTCCTCGGGGCGCGCTGGGGCTTTAGCAAGTTCAAGTTGTTTGCCGGCAAGATCAAGATCCGCCTGCGCATTTAGCACTGCTTGAGAAGCAGAGGTCACGTTCGCGATTTGCGTTTCAATACTCGTGCGGGCAGTGTTGACGGCGGCCTTGTACCCATCGATAGTGCCGGCTGAGTAGTTCGCGGTTGGGGTCATACTATTTATTACCGTTGCCACTTGAGTTACAAATGCGCGTAGGGACTCGAGTGAGGCCTTGCCACTAAAACTTTTGAGCGCCTCGCCAGCAACTACTCGAGCAAAGTTAAGATCTGTGTCGCGGCTGTTGCCGGTGACAACGTTAAAAACCGGGGAGGCTGAGTCGGGTGATGAGTAAAACTGGTCGATGTAATACTTGATGGCGCTCTCGGCCGCAATCCGCGCCGCACTCACAGCGTCACTTTGCAAAGTAATTTTATTATCAAGTACTAACTTAGCGTTGTCATATTTAACTTGGGCGATACTCACGTCCTCTGGGCGGCTGCCAATCTTGAGGGCATCAAGACTCGCTTGTTGCGATGCCACAGCGGCCTTGGCCGAAGCCACGGCCGCCAGTAAATCTCCCATCGACAAACTCACCAACACCTGACCACGGTAGACTTTGTTACCAGCCTTTACGTTAATACTTGCAATCTTACCACCGCGCTCAAAGGCCAAATCCACGTCCTCGCTTGCCTTAACCCGCCCCGTCACAGCCACTTGGGCCACCACATCACCCCGCGTAACCGCCACGCTTTCATTCATAATAGGCTCGCCACCCAAACGAGAAACGGCCACAATGAGTAGCACAACGATAATCCCACTTAAAACCCAAATTTTATGAGCGCGCATGAAACTCATACTCCGAAACTACCACAACAAACCCTCAAGGTCAATTTGTAAAACGGGGCAGGGAGGCGTGTTACGCCCCCCTGCGAAAAGTCCTAGCCTACTTGAGCAACTCGAATAACCTGTGGAGACCTGCTCCATCTTTGACGAGCACCTCGTTCGGGTGAAGCCATGATGCCGCGAACGATTCGATTGGTGGTGGGAAGACCGAGGCCACAACCACCTTGAGATCCTCGCCCACCGGTGCCGGGTGGTGCAACGCAGTCGCGACCAGGACACAGCAGTCCATACCTTCGGACCTATTGGCCGCGGCGGCTTTATGCCCCGACGGAGTCCACGTGCCACCGACGAGGAGCAGAACACGGCTAGGCTGAGCCTCACTTATCAGCCTCGTAAGCCTTACCACCAGGAAGTCTGGGTCAAAGAGACCCGACTCTTGGGTGGGCATCACCCCTTCGAACGTATGACCGCCCTCTTGCGCAAGATCTTCGTATAGCCGCTGTACCGAAGAATTCGCCTCCACTGCTATAACGTGCACGGTTTCACCTCTCTTCCTGCAACAAACTTATTCTCCTTCCTTCTTCAAGTCAAGGGCACAGGAGTTGATACAGAAGCGTTTGCCCGTACCCTGCCCCGAGCCCGTCGAGGGGTCGGCGGGACCATCGTCAAATACATGTCCCAGGTGGCCGCCGCATTTGGCACAGGTCACTTCGACACGGGTCATACCGTGAGAATCGTCTGGGACGAGCACGACTGAGCCAGGTAGAGCCTGGTCAAAACTTGGCCAACCAGTGCCTGAATCAAATTTGGCCTCGCTCGAGAAAAGTTGCGAGCCACAGCCTGCGCATACGAACATACCCTTGCCATGCTCGTTCACATATTTACCCGTAAAAGCGGGCTCTGTCCCTCTCTCCCGCAACACACGATATTGCTCTGGCGTTAATTTCTGCTTCCAATCTTCGTCAGTCATAGGCCTAGGCTAGCGTACCACCATCGACTACATACGAGACACCGGTTACAAATGAGTTTCGCTCGTCGGCAAGGAAGAGGGCGACTCGGGACACATCCTCCGGCTCACCAATTCTTCCCACCGGGCTTCGCTCTTTATACCACTCTTTCATTTCATTTTCATTTTCGAAATAACTTCGTTGCATAGCTGTGTTAATTGCACCCGGGCAAACACAGTTGAATCTGACTCCCTGTTTACCGAACGCCCTCGCCAAAGCTCTTGAATGAATTACAACTGCGGCTTTGGACGCACTGTATACGGGCACATCAACATCCGGCTGGATACCAGCCCGGGAAGCAATATTGACCACATTGCCTTTAGTTCTCAAAAGTTCTGGCAACGCGTACTTGATCATCATCACCACCCCCTTCACATTGGTGTGAAATATTTTCTCGAAATTCTCACCAGCGATGTCAAATTTGTCTTCGTTTATGAGCGAGATGCCGGCGTTGTTTACGAGTACATCAAGTTTACCGAATTCTTTGACAGTCTCATCAACCAAATTCTTGCAATCTGCCTCTTGCGACACATCAGTACGCACAAATTTGGCACTAATCTCCTTGGCAATTCCTTCACCTTTCTCAACACTTGGTGAGGCAATCACTACTTGCGCACCTTCCTCGACGAACAGCCTGGCAATGGCAAGACCAATGCCAGATGTACCTCCTGTCACAATCACTATCTTATCATTCAAAATCATAGACGCTCAGTCTAACATAGGCTCTCTTTATGAGCCAAGGGCTTGAGTGATTGTGGCAATAACGAGAATGCCCGTAAAATTTGCAAGAAATGAGAAAAGGATAAAATAATTACGACTTAAGCTTGAGAGACCAAAAATAGCAAGACCAAACTCATCGGGTAACGGTGACGCAATAATAAGCGCGCCGATAAAAGGGGAAAAGATACGAAAGAGGCGCGCATGTAAAATGTGTTTAATTTTACCTACGGTACTGCGGCCGAGCATGGCCTTAATGTCGGTGGCTAGCCGACCTCGCATGAGAGTAAGCAGAAACGCATCGCCAAGCACGGCACCTATGGCACCAAAGAATGCAATCCACAAGACCGAGGCACCCACTGCAAGTTTACTAATTGCGGCGATGGAGAAAGCAGTAGTAAAAGCCGATGTGAAGAAGAGTCCGGCTATCAAACTCTCAAGTGCCCGCGTTTTGCCCAGCGAATAGAGGAGTTCCTCCAGGAGACCGGACTTGGTCACAGCCACAGCAAGAACAATGCTAACAGCAATAAACAGTAAGTCGATAAGTATGTGTTGCCTCGCTTTGCCCACCTGTTGATTATAGCAGGCGAAACGGAGTATTTACGAGTATTTACTATTTCACGTACACCACACCAAAATCCTCGCGGTGATTTATGTTGTAGTAGGTGTACGCGCCGCTCTGACCAAAGGCAAAGTCAAACGACTCGCCGATGCCTATAGACTTACCTTGACTTAATGCGGCGTACGGTTGGTTAGTCTGATCTACGGCAGAGATACTCAAGGCGTCTGAAGATTCATTCACGAAATGCACAGAGGTGCCAGGTGCCACCGTAATGTTCTTGGGGCTGAAACCACTCTTATAGTAATGCACTATCACTGCACCTGTCGAAGTGAGTTCAAGAGAAGCTGTTGTTTGCTTGGTGTTTTGTCTATTCCCGCCAATCGTGGCTGTATCCGTCGAATTGCTCTCTCTACCTTGATTGTAGGCGATAACGCCAATAATAACAGCAAGCACCAAAATGCCCGCCAACCAAGCCCATCCAGTTTTATTGTTCATAAGATTATCTATTGCTACGAGCCGCTCTGCTAATAGTCTTCCAATGTTTTTTAAGGTCTACTGCCAGAGCGGCAACCTCGGCCTTGCCTGCTATTTTTCCCTTGGCATAGTCCTTAGCCACTCTGTCGATAATCTCGCGATATATCGGTTCTGTAATCTCGTGGGCCGCCTCAAGCTTGGCCACCACATCACCCTTCATCTTAATCGCCCATGCCTTCGCTTGTTGCTGGTGCTTCTTACCCCTTGGGCCGAAGAGGAAGTAGGCCGTGGCCGCCACTCCCGCGATACTTGCGCCGATAATTGCTAATTTTACTCCTCGTGAACTGCCTGTTGTTGCTTTTTTCATACAATATATTTGTTATTTAATGTGCTTGCGGCGACGTGAGGGAGGGAAGAAGAAGCGAAAGATTGGGTTATCTTCAAGTCGTTCTTTAAGTTCAACCACGAACTCCTCCGAATCTGCAAAGCGGTCCTGGAGCGCCACGGAGAGGGCGTGGAGATTCCTACCCGCTTTGATTAAGTAATACAAGACGAGAGAGACCAAAACTGTGAGCACGACCGTCGCTATCGATGCGATGAAGAAGAATATGTCGGCTTTTACGAGCGTATCCATTATTTATTATTAATGCGCGCCTATGTATGCGCGAGTGATAGGACCGAAGTTACCAAGGGCTGGGTTGATGCCGACATTTGTCTGAAACTCGGCGAGTGCAGAGCGCGTAAGTGGTCCGAAGTAAGCAGTGGCTCCGACGCTACCTAAAGCAACAGCGGCCGAACCTTTGT
>DATDSR010000024.1:0-9022 GCA_036517855.1 Minisyncoccota bacterium
TACCTTTCTCATGCTCCACCCCCGGTACTTCACTAGCCTGACTGCGTGCATGCGCACCTTTGGCAGATGCGGATTTGTTGTGTATGACATATGCGAGCCATTTTACGCTCGAAGTGTTGCCAAGGTCCTGAGACTTTACGCACGCTTGACTTCCCTCTGCGAGAGAGTAGTCTGGTGCTTGGGGGGGTCTTTTATGCATATCTTGCAAGTAGTGGCCATCTTCGCTGGACTTGCGTTGAATGGCGTTTCCGCTGCCTTCTACGTATCAAGCAAACGAGACTATTTCCTGCCACTTGTCGTGGTTGGTTTCCTCATCACCATGTTCGCTGTGATAAGCGTCGATCACCGGATTGACCGGCTCGTGGCCGACGCGTTCGAAAAAGGCAGGTTGGAGGGTGGCCGTGTGGGTGTGCTCGACCACAGAGAGGGGGAGGGCTTCAGCGGCTCGCCCATGCACTACGTTTGGTTCGTGAAGCTCTCCGACGGCAGGGAGGTCTACAAGGATGTTGACGTCCCCTTCATCCAGAGGCACGACGGAACGAACGTAGTGCGAGTGTGCTTCGGCGAATTATGCCGTTGGAAAGCCTTGGCATTACCACCCGAACCCATCACCGATGGACCGCTTGAGGTCCGATGAGCAAGAACGAGCCGAGGTGTCCTCCGTGGGCGCCTCGGCTCGAGTCAGTTTATATGTAAGAAAAAACCACCTTGGGGTGGTTTACTCTTTAGGGTTATCTGGTACGCCATTTCCTAGCATTTCACTAGGTGGGTTCCCTGTCCACGACACCAAGGTGTTGCGGAAACCAGGATCCCTGAACGTGGTAGCTAGTTTGGCATAAACAAATAACCCTACATACATCTTATACCCGGGCTACCCCCAGTCAAGTTTCATTTTCTATTGCAAGGCCATTTTCTCCCCAATCCGTCCCCAACTTATCCACGTCTTTTCCACCACTTCCTTAACAACAAATTATTCGTCTACACCAAAGCGCTTGTAGGGGAAGGTCTGGCCCTTGCCAAACCAATATTTTATTTCGTGTTGTGCCTCCTCGGGAGTTTCAGAAGCATGAAGCAAGTTCATAACCGCCCGCTTCTCCTTATTTGCAAGCGCTGGTGAATCGATTGAGTAATCACCTCGGATAGTACCCATCTCGGCCTTATAGGGCAAAGTAGGACCTGATATCTTGCGAACTACATCCACCGCGTGCAAGCCCTGCACAACCATACGCACGAGCGGCGCTGAAACCATATAATCAATCAGCCACTTGCGCACCATTGTCCCAAGCTTGAAGGGGTCGCCCGTGCCGAAATCTTTAACCGGGTCCATCTTGTACTGCTCGTAAGTTGAGAGTGTCTTGGTACCTAGGCGGGTAATCCAGGCCTTATCCTTAGGATAGTGACCGTCTATCTGCTTGCTGGTGGGTTGGAACATTTCCAGCGCGACAACCTTGAGATCCCGTTGCTCGAAACGCTTGATTATCTCCCCTATCAAACCCTTGCGCACCCCATCGGGCTTTATCATCACATATGTGCGTTCCTCTTTGAGTTTCATTCGTTCAGTATTTAATATTTTCTAATGTCCCCCATTCTACCTGGCCGCGGCCCTTGCCGCAAGCACAATCTCTAGTCGATCACCGAGGTCAGACCAACCTAAAAGTTTTGGCACTTCCGAAATTGGCACGATAACACGAGCAAAAACGTCGCCATCCGGGTCAACAATCTTTTGATCCTCTCCAAACAACTTCACATTGGCCCAACTTTGGAAGCTCCAAGTATCGTAGTTTGGGTCATCGGTGCGTAAACTATGTATGGCGAAAACTTTGCCGTATTTTAACATCTGCCCATTAATTTCCTCCCTTACCTCGCGGACCAAGGTTTGTTCAATTGTTTCCGCTTGTTCCCGACCACCTCCCACAATTCCATAGTGGCCATCTTTTGCGTGATGGGTTAGAACTATGTGGTCATCATCTACAAAACAAAATGCGTGACTACCGCCGTTGAATTGAACATCTTTTGAGCCGTCGTCGTAGAACATTTCGGCCATAAACCTTGGATCCTCGACAAACGGATGTAGTGCTTTGTATAACTTCATACTACCAAAAGATAGGGGTTAAGACCTCGAATCCTTGGGGGGTAACCACAAGTGTCACTTCGAAGTGGGCGCTCTTTTTGCCATCTTTGGTGCGCACGGTGTAGCCGTCTTTTTCATCAAATGTTACTTCTTTGCCCCCCGCATTTATCATGGGCTCAATGGCGATAGTTTGACCAGTTTGCAAAATATCGTTGGCACTCTTGTCAGCAAAGTGCGGTATAAATGGCGCCTCGTGCACGTGCTCGCCCACGCCGTGGCCACCAAGTTCTTCAACAATCGAAAACCCAGCCGGCAAAACAACTTTCTCAATAGTCGCGCCAATGTCACTTACTCGCGCACCATCACGCACAACAGATAAACCGGCTTCAAGCGCCCGTTTTGTTGTTTCAATTAACTTAGCGGCCGGTCCGCTAAGTTCTCCAATACCCATAGTCACAGCCATATCTACAAACAATCCTTCGTGGCACAAACCCAAATCAAGGCCGACAATGTCTCCTTCTTTCAAAATCCTCGACGATGGGATGCCGTGCACCACTTCGTCATTTACCGACGTACACAAAGTAGCTGGGAAGAGTTTGTATGAAAAATCAGGTTTGTAGTGAAGGAATGCCGGCTCGTCTCCACCCTCTCTGATAAGTCGCTCGGCTAGCACATCGAGTTCGATGGTCGTAATACCCGGCCGCACAGCCTCGGCTACCTGCTTCAAAATACGCGAGAGCCGTTTGCCCCCTTCGCGCATTACCGAAATCTCTTGCGGAGATTTAATTTTCATAATGTTAGAATTTGCAATTTGCAAACTAGAATACTTTCGAAAATATCTCAGCTTGTACCTGTTCAATTGACTGCTCACCGTTAATGTCTAGCACACGCATATCAGCCTCATCGCGGAAGTATTCAATGGCCGGAGCCACGTCACTGTCAAACCAATTGAGTCTGCCCGCCACGTTGGCTGCCGCATCATCGGCCCGACCGCGGGCCGAGAGCCTCTCTTGCGACCACTCTCTCGACACGTTAATGTAAATGACTTGGGGTTGCGCACGTCCGTAAAAGCGCAAGGCATCTCCCAAGATGCGCGCCTCACTTAGTTTGCGGGGTGTGCCGTCGATGACCAAATGTTCTTTGCCCGTTATGTTCTCAATAAATATGTGCGACCACACGTGGATGGCCAGGAAGGCCGGTTGCAATTCACCTCTGTCTGAAATACCCCGAGCAAGCTCGGAGGTGAAGTTAGTCTCTTTAAGCAAAGCCCTGAAACGCTCGCCCGACTCCATATACAAAACCGGCCGCTCCGCATCGCGCCGTTTTAGCTCCTCAATAAGTAGAGTGGCTTGAGTACCCTTGCCGCACCCAGACCGACCCATGAAAATAAACGTCTTTAAGTCCATATTAAAACAAAGCAGAGTAAAGTTTCAAACGGGCTTCATAAAACTTTTCAAGAGTACCCTCGTGAAGGGGAAAATGTTTTGTCAGCCAAGCGTGGCCCTTGTCTCCCGAATCAAACAGAATGTGCTGCTTTAAATAGTATCTGTAGAAACCCAAACCCAAGTTATCCCAATCGCGGGCAGAAACTATTTTTTCAAAAATAGAGGTAAGCTCCTCTTCACGAGAGAAAACCGTCATAGCGCGATCAGCGTCGGCCAAACTCTCGACGAACCCATTGTACTCGTCCATAGCTGTTTCAAGTTCAGGCTTGCTAGGTCTAATATCATGCTTATTTATGAAATGCTCAAGAAACTCCCAGTGATCCCCTGTCTTTGCGTAATCCTCAAAAATCATGTTTTCAGTCTTGAGTTCACCTGCCATCATCTCTGACAACCTGTCATCGTTCTGGTAAACTTTCGAGGCAAATCGCAAACTCGTCGCAAATTCCTTTGCTGTGCAACGAGAGAGTAACACAATGTCCCCAGGCGATGCTTTCCCCCAATCGAGTTCAGCGATTTTTCGAACTATTTCCTTGTAACCCATAAGGCTAGTTTAGCACAAACTAGTACTCGCGGATGGAGAGTTGGGCGTTTAGTTGTTTGACTAGGTCGATGACTACGGATACGACGATGAGGAGACCGGTGCCGCCTATGGCAAGTGAGGCAATGCCGGTGGCGCCTTGGAGGATGATAGGGAGCACGGCGATGATACCGAGGAAGAGGGCACCGAATGTGGTAAGACGCGTGACGATCTGCGAGAGGTGCTCGGCCGTGGAGGCGCCAGGGCGATTACCGGGGATGAAAGCGCCCGACTTCTGCAAGTTCTCGGCGGTGGCGTGTGGGTCAAAGGTGATAGCAGTGTAGAAGTAGGTAAAGACGAACACGAGGAAGAAGTAGAGCAAACCGTAAATCCACTGATTTTGCAAAATGGCACCTACGAAAGAGGTCAGGAGTTTAGCCACTCCGTTGGTAGAGTTTGCCAAAAGATTGGTGAGCATCTGAGGGAAGAGCAAAATCGAAAGAGCGAAGATGATAGGTATCACACCCGCTTGGTTTAAGCGCAAGGGCAAGTAGGTGGACTGGCCGCCATACATCTTCATCCCACGCACACGCTTGGCGTATGTCACAGGGATGGGTCGCTCGGCCTCGGTGACAAGCACCACGCCCGCAATCACCACCACGGCAAGGACAATGAAACCAAGGTAGAGCGGCACTTGCGAGGCGCTAAAAGAGAAGAGGGCTTGACCGATGCTGGTGGGGAGACCAGCCACGATACCAGCGAAGATAATAAGAGACACCCCGTTGCCGATGCCGTACTCATTGACGAGCTCGCCAATCCACATCAAGAGGAGCGAGCCAGCGGTGATGACTGTGATAGCCACCACTTTGTCGAAAAATGGCAAAACTGGTAGGATGCTCTGGCTTGTGAGTAAGGCGAGCAAGCCATAGCCTTGGGCGATGGCAAGGGGGATAGACAACATGCGCGAATATTGGGCAAACTTGCGACGGCCGTTCTCACCCTCCTCTTGGTAAATCTCTTTGAGGCGTGGAAAGACCATTGTAAGGAGTTGCATAATGATGGTAGCAGTGATGTAGGGACCCACTCCAAGCATTACGATGGAGAGGTTGGCCAAACCGCCACCCGAGAATATGTTCAAGAGGCCGAGAAACTGGTTGGTGTTAAGAAAGCCGGCCAGAGATGAACTCGAGACACCCGGCACAGGGATGGCCGCGAGCAGGCGGAAGAGCACGAGAGCACCGAGCACGAACAAAATACGATTGCGCAAATTGCGGTCGTGGATTATAAAGAGAATTTTCTCCCAGAATTTACTCATACTGATTTAACAGAGCCGCCGGCCTTCTCGATGGCGGCCTTGGCAGTTGCCGAAACTTTGCAATCTTCAACAGAGAGCTTCTTTGTGATTTTGCCGTCGGCCAAAATCTTAACAAGACCTTTCACCTTGAGGGTTTTGGGGCTGACTGTGTCCCCTACCTTGAACTTGGCCTCAAGGTCATTCAAGCTGAAGGTGCGGGTGAATGCATTGAGCGAGACAAGACTGTTCTTGCCGCGACCGCGGAGCTTAGGCAACTTCTTAATCAAGTCACGGGCCTCGGGGCGGATGCGGTGACCCGAGCGAGCACGTTGGCCCTTAGTGCCACGACCGCTTGTTTTGCCACGTTTACCACCACGACCAACTGTCTTGGTATGCTGGCTCTTCGTCGCTGGTTTTAGTTCGTGGAGTTGCATAAGTTTATTTGATCTTGGAGAGGGCGAGCATCGCGGCACGCGCGTTGTTGAAACGGTTCTTACTGCGTGAGAGGATCTTAGCGTTCACATCAGTCACACCAGCAAGGTCGAGCACTGTGCGCACCGAGCCGCCGGCCGACAGGCCCTTGCCCGGAGCTGGTTTTATGTAAACGCTCGAGGAGGCGTACTTGGCCGCTACTTCGCGAGGCAGGCTATTACCCTTGGTGCGAGGGATGGTGAGCATATGTTTCTTCGCGTGTTTGACTGCCTTGTCGATAGCGAGAGTGGTGTCACCTGCTTTGCCCATACCCACGCCCACTTTGCCCATACGATTGCCTACTACCATAGTTACGGAGAAGGAGAAACGGCGACCACCTGCTACCACGCGTGTTACCCGGCGAATACTCACCATCGATTGGGCGAACTCACTCTTGGCCCGCTCTGGGCGACCACCACGGCCGCGAGGTCGGCCGTGTTCGTTGCGATCGCGGCTAGTCTCGCGACCTACGAAGCTCACCGTCTTTTTGGCATTTTTAACAGGCACACTTTCAGGCGTTACTTGCGTGCTTGTTTTGTCTACTGTAATTTTATTTGGTTCGTCTGCCATAATTTTATTAAACTTTCAAACTTAACAAACTGCCCAAACGCTCAAACTGAATCCGTTTGGGATTTGGGTGATTGGTGCTTGTTTGTGTGGTTTGTAGGTTTGTCATGTTTGGTGCTTTAGAACTCAAGTCCAGCCGCTCGTGCCTCTTCGGCGAAAGTCTTAACTCGACCAGTATATATGAAGCCACCCCGGTCGAACACCACCTTCTTAACCCCCTTAGCGATGGCCTTGGCCGCGATATCTTTGCCTGTCTCCCCCGACACAAGAGTGACACCCTTGTCATCGTCGATAAGCTGGGCGTAGATAGTCTTGTTGGAGCGATAAATCGACAAGCGAGGGCGAACAGCGGTGCCGGCAAGGGTCGAACGAATACGCTTGCGGCGTACCGTCCTCTTTTCTCTTTTTTGTGTCTGCTTGTTTTTCATTTTACCATTTACGATTTACCATTTTACATGCTACGCTGCTGAACGCTTACCTTGCTTGCGCTCAATCACTTCGGTGGAGTACCGGATGCCTTTGCCCTTGTATGGCTCGGGCTTCTTCAAACTCCTGATGTAAGCGCTGAAGCTACCCACCACCTCTTTATCGATACCAGTGATAGTGAGTTCACTCTTCTCGGCCTTCACAGTGAGACCTGCTGGCACATCCACGAGCACTGGGTGGGAGAAGCCGAGGGCAAGCTTCATCTTAGTGCCTTGGACCTCCCACTTGTAACCTGTGCCTTCAATAAGCAACTTCTTTTCATACCCCTTGGTTACGCCGTCAACCATATTCTGCAAGTGCGAGCCGTAAGTACCCCAGAGTGAGCGCATAAAGACGTTGGTGGCTTTGGGAGCGAGAGTGATGGTGGTGGGCGTAATGGTGATGGCAATGTCGGGCAAGAAATCACGCTTGAGCTCGCCCTTAGGACCCTTCACACTCACAGTCAAACCCGTGTGCGTTACTTGCACACCGGCTGGGATTGCGATCTCTTTTTTGCCTATGCGTGACATATTATTTATTTATGGTGAGCATGGTCGAACTACCACAAAGTAAAGAGGGCCTCCCCCCCCACATTAAGCTTACGTGCCTCGCGACCAGTCATTACACCCTTGGGAGTTGAAAGCACGAGGAAGCCGGTCCCCTGCTTGATGAGTCTGATGTCTTTGGCTCCCACATAAACGCGACGTGAGAATTTAGAAACTCGGTTGGTGCCCTCAATGCGAGGAACTTTGCCTGCCCCGAGCGTAGTCGAGGGGTCGTCGCGATAGGCTATCTCAACTTCTAAATGTTTGCGCACCTTCTTACCCTTGACCGAGAAGGATTTGATCACTCCCTCCTTCAAAAGCACGTTGGCAATCTCAAACTTGAGTTTCGAATAAGGCACGGTGGTAGACTCAAGAGCCACCGCTCCGGCGTTTCGTATCCTCACTAGCATGTCGGCGATTGGATCCATACGTTTAAACTTTCAAACTTAACAAACTGCCCAAACGCTCAAACTGAATCCGTTTGGGATTTGGGTGATTGGTGCTTGTTTGTGCGGTTTGTAGGTTTGTCATGTTTGGTACTTACCAGGAGGACTTTCGGACTCCTGGCAGTTTGCCTTCATTTGCAAGCTCGCGGAAGCAGATGCGGCAAAGATCGAAGTCGCGCATATAAGCCCGGCCGCGACCACAACGGAAACAGCGTCGCGTCACGCGACTCTTAAACTTGGGCTTGCGCTTACTCCGCGCGATTGTGGACTTTTTAGCCATTATTTTTGTCCCGCCACTTGCCCCAACCTGTGAGGCAGTCTAGCGAGACCAATTAGGAACACAGCTATCCTACCACCCCCTCCCCCAAAGAGCAAGGCCCGGGCGGGAACGCCAAGGCCTTGGGTAAACGAGACGTTTAGCTTGTGGGCGCGTGAACAGCCACCCGCTCGTAGACAATCTGCGAAGTTGAGAGCTGGGCGGGTGGTGCCCGTTGGACAGAGCACTTCCTGATCAAACCCTCGGACTCCATTCTCGTGAGTTCGCCAAGGATGTCGTCGAAGTGGGCGCTTAGTAACTGCAATCCCAAATCGTAAGCGGTGGCCCTCCCAACTCCAGCGAGAAACTGGTCAATCCCATCTCGCACCTTTGCCAAATCTCTAATCATAACTTTGACCCTCCCAAACCACTCTACGCTCAAAAATCAAAAAAGCAATTGCTTGACAGGAGAGGGCTAATTTAATAACTTGATTATAGAAACCCCTATGCGTGAAAGTGAGGACATCGTGAACGAACAGATGGGTACGGAGCTCGAGCAACTCAAGGCTGAGAACGCCAACCTGCGGGCCAAGGCGGAGCGATACCGCGAACGGCTACTTACGCTTGCCAAAGTGGTCGAACTAACCGGTGGCTTCGCAGGCTTTTGGGACAGGTGGGCACACCGTAGGACTGCCCTCGCCTTGGCCAGCAAAATCCAGTTCGAACTCCTGGACGAGAAGAGGCGAGAGTCTAAGTGAGCAACGAACGAGGGGATGGGCGCACGGTGTGCCCCATCCCCTTTCGAATTTTAATACACCGCCAATCGGGGCGTATAATCCTCAGCACCTTCGCAACACCTCCAGTGGTGTTTGATAATTAATACCCATGTGCAATCGCTTGGTATTGTAGTGCTTTAAGTACGAGGGCACAACGTCTCTGAATCTC
>DATDSR010000025.1:0-47251 GCA_036517855.1 Minisyncoccota bacterium
ATAACCGATTGCATAATTAGTGTTGTAGGCGGGATTAGTTTTGAAATGGATGCGCAAAAGCTTGGGGCCCGAGGTGGCCCCGGCTGGCAGGGCGTAGTCAATTAGTTCGTAATTTTGAAATACGTCGCCTGCCCGACTGCCAACGCCCGTGCAATCGGCGGCCATGGTAACGCTCGGCACAAGCGCGGTAACTCCAATTGCAAGAGCAAGCAAAACCCCTTTCATTATCATAATTCTATCGCAAGCAAGCAATCTGTGTCTAAACATTTATCCCCACTCCAACTACCGAGCAGGAGGCTTAGCCTCCTTATTTGTCCATCTTTCTCCCTTTCATTTTGCCATTTTACCTAGAATTTCACCGACGGTTTCCTCGGGTGTCTGGTTGCTTGAATCTACGACATACCACCCAAGTTTGTCTCGCAAAACCGAAAATCTTTCGTGCAATTCTTGGGTTCTGACTCTCAGATCATGGTCAACCTCCCTATCATCAAAGCGCTTGAGCAGCACTTCCTTGCTTGGCAAAAACAGAAACACAGAAAAATTATGCTCGTGTAATGCTTCGGTGTATTTTTTGTACAACCTCTCACCAATAACACCGTCTATGATAACGTTGAAGCCTTTCTCGACAAAGTTTAGAGCCAAGTCGCAAGCATTCTCCGCTCCAAGATCAGTTTGCAAACGCGACTCATCATTGGCTGGCCATTGTCTTACATAGCCACTAACCACCATATCGTGAAGATGGTCAACGTTAATAACAGCACAACGCTCAGTTCGCTTAGCAAGCAAAGTTGCCACAGTAGACTTCCCTGCTCCAGCAGGCCCAGTTAAAAGACAAACGAAAGGTCGGTCCATGACTTTATTCTATCACTTCTCCAAGTCGAGGGTATCGTCTATGCGAATTTGACTCACAAAGTCGGGGACGTGGCTCACTAATATCATTGCTCCTTTGTAGTCGTGGAGGGCTTTGGCAATGACGGGCAGGTGGCGAAAGTTGATGTGGTTGGTGGGCTCATCGAGGATGAGTAGGCCCGGGGCTTCAAGCACAAGGCGGGCGAAGGCTACCAGACCTTTTTGGCCTTCAGACAAGCTCCCAATCTTGGTACGCATAATGTCGGGGTTGATGAGAAAGCCGGCTGCCACAGAGCGCATCTTTTCTTCATCGTGTTTGGCCATGACACTAATGAGCGATTCGTAAACCGTTTTTTCAAAATCTAAATTTGAAAAATCTTGGCGGTAGTAGCCCACCTTCACCCCATCGGCAATCCTGGCCCCCACCGCTTTGCCGTTTGCAATAGACTCAAGCAAGGTGCTCTTACCAATGCCATTCGGGCCTTTGAGCAGCAAATGCTCTCCCCTCTTCAAACTTATCTTCACCCGCTTGTTTGAGGGCTTATGTATGCCCAACTTTTTAGAGGGCACAAGCACGGTCACTGAAGTGAAGTTAACCACCTCGCCTCGCACACTCTCCTGCTCGGGTATGGTGAATGGTCGAATGGTTTTGTCCTCGCGCCTCACATCCACCTTCTCCTCCTCCATCTCTGCCGCCTTCTCGCGCATACGCTTGGCCACCATACGCATCTGGCCGCCCTTGTTGGCGAAGAAGTTGGCCTTGTCTTTGTTCTCTTGTATCTCTTTGGCCAGGCGGGCGTTCTTACTATTCTCCTTCTCTCGCCGAAGCTCAATCTGCTCTACCACATCAAAATAATCCCCCACATACTGCTCAACTTTGCGTGTATAAATATCGAGGTAAAGCACGCCATCAGTAAACGAGTTTAAAAATGCCGCATCGTGCGAAATCACCACCACAGTCTTTTGGTAATTCTTCAAAAACTGCGTTAAGTGCTCAATACCTGCCTTATCTAAGTTGTTGGTAGGCTCATCAAGCAAGAGCAAGTCGGGGTCCTGGATGAGGGCCGAGGCAAGCAAAAGTCGAGCCTGTTGCCCACCCGAGAAGGATTTAACAATCCGCTCATGCACCTTCTCGTGGCCCTTCAAGTTCACCACTTCAAGTACGTTATCTATGCGAGGGTCAATATCATAGACTTTGCTCGCGAAACATTTCTCGAAAAATTGGTGCACGGTTAAGTCCATCTCATCTCTCGGTATAACCTGGCGCGAGTGGGCAATGCTTAAACCAGTGAAAATATTCACTCGACCCGCCTCTGGTTTCAAGTCCCCTGTTATCAAAGCAAAGATAGTGCTCTTGCCCGCTCCATTCTGCCCCATCACCGTAATCTTGCTCCCCCGGCGAATATTAAAATTGGCCTCTTCCAAAATGGGCTTAGTCACCCCATACTCAAAAGTAACATCTTCAAAAGAAACAACACTATCCGGCCGCCCTGTAGGTTTATTGAGATCCTTCATTGAAAGAGCACTCTATCACTCTTCGCACTCTCCCTCAATAGACTCGAGCCCGACCAGCATCTCGCCAGTCGGGCCCGCTCGCTTTCACTGCTTTTTCTTCGCGGCCTCCTCGTGCCGTTTACGATCATCTTCGATGGCCTTGTCGGCCGCATCAGACAAAAATAATTTCACCAGCCCCGTGTTGAAATGCTCCCAACCGTAGTAAGGAACCGAGGTCTGCGCCCACTTGCGCGAAACCTGGTGTTGCTCAAGCACTCGCTCGAGCTCCTTGCGAACTTGAGCGGCCGTACTTGCTTGCTTACCAGCCCTCTCAATCACCACATCGATGTGGTGGAGCAGGTCCAGCACTCTCACGTTAGTGGAGTCAAGGACTTGCTTGTAGTGCACCCTGGGCCACCAACCGCGTACGTACCGGTAGGTGCCATCGTACTCGACGCACTCTTTGCCGCGCAAGTTAGCGTAAACCCACGGGCCGAGTGCGACGGTGTAGACAGCAACCGTCAGCGAAAGGTAAAACAGGAAGCCATGGATATTCTGGTGCGGGGGCAATGCCCGGATCATCATCGCAGCAAAGGGGATAGCTCCTAGTGCCAAAGGCAGCCAATTCCACCACTTTGCGATGTCGTTCCACCTGGCCACGGTTTCAGACTCGAGCTTTTTCATTTTAACTCCCCAGCCTCGGACTTGCGTCGCGAGTGGAAGGTGCCCCAGGACCAGCTCCTCTAACCACGGGATGTGGCCAAAGAATGCCCCGCGAGCGTGTACTGCCTGCTCATCAAATTACACCCAGGCCAAATTTTTGCAAGTAGCAAAAGACCCCTTGCTTTCGCTTGGGGTCTTTTGCCTATTCGGAAAATCCGAAGAGATTTTGGTTATGCTGTAACCTTGGTGACGTTGATGGCGGCTGGACCCTTAGGACCAGTCTCGTCGATCTCGAAGCTGACGGTGTCGCCAACCATAAGAGACTCGAACTCAACACCAACTACCTTCTCCTTGTGGAAGAAGAGATCCTTCTCACGTCCTTCGACGGTGATGAATCCAAACTTCTTATCAGCAAGGATAGTTTTGATGATTCCTGTCATTGTGTTTGATTTGATTTAATTTTAAGCGAGGCCTCGACTAAATACTCGTAGGGCAACTATACACGAGCCACCTCCCCTTGTCAAAGTGCCAACTGCCTCCCCTACACTTCTGTAGCCGTCACGGCGGAGTAACTCGGCTAGGCCTTGGTTGATTACTCCTATCTGTTGCGGGCCCACATAGACCATACCGGTGATGAGTTGCACCAGTGAGGCACCTAGGCGAATCTTCTTATACGCGTCGGCGGCGTCAAACACTCCGCCCACACCAATGAGCACGAAGCGATTGCCGAATTTTGCGTAGATATGTCGCAAGGCATCGTTTGAACCCGCCTCAACTGGCTTGCCACTGAAATTGCCGGCGCCCGCTCTGGCTATTTCTTCTTTATCGAAAGCAGGATTAGTGCGATCTTTAGCTAAGTTTGAGAAAACAAGCCCTTTGATAAACGCGAACGGCCTTGCAACTTCGGCTAGCTCTGTCATTTCTTCAACGGTGCGTTCAAGCGGCATTTTGATGAACACCGGGCGCTTGATGTTAAGCTCGCTCAATTTTTCGAGAGCCTTAGCTAGCCCCGACGGCAAAGCAAGTTTCTCTTTGAGATTAGCCAGGTTGGTGAGATTGGGGCAACTGATGTTAAGTTCGTAGTAATCAAAACTATTAAATTTCTCGGCATCGTGGAAGCCAGCCACAATATCATCAACCATCTCATCGAAACTCTGGTAGGCCTTATTGGTGGAGCCAACACTGACACCACACACACTATCACCCGTAGAGTCACCAATCCTCGAGAGCACTTTAGTCACGCCCTCATTTTTGAAACCCTTGTTCACCAGGAGCGAGCGTGACTTGGGCAAGCGCCCAAGCATGGGCGCGGGGTTCCCCGCGTAAGCCTCGTGAGTGAGTGTGCCGACCGTGTTGAAACCAAAACCGACTGCGGGCATCAAGTTAACCAAATCGCCGTTGTAGTCAAAGCCGGCCGACAAGCCAATAGGGTTCTTAAACTTCAAACCCAAAATACTTTGCTCGAGTATCGGGTCATCGTAACGCCACAGTGCCCGAATTAACCCACTTACTAACCCACTTCGCCCAAATAACCGCCCAGTCTTGAGAAAAAACTCATGCACCGAATCTGCCGAAAACAAAAATAAAATCCGCTTTACAACCTGTCTGTACAAAATACCAGTTAGAGCTCGCATGCCCTTATTATATAACCCTTTTGACAAGCTTGCTGGTGGGAGTATGATTGGTTTAGAGAGGTCACATTGGCAAAGAAAGGAGGTCTGCCATGGGACTCGAGAAACACTTCTGCCCCTGCGCACCAGAAAAGCCGCACAAGGGTGGACACTGGGATTGTTGCAGTTGTATCCCTTGTGGGAACTGCGGGGCGTGGATCCAGACGAAGTTCTGGGACGTCCACAAAAAGCTCGCCAACTGCAAAACAGGAGAAGGGTCGGCGGAGCCGAAGAAGGGGAAACCGCTTAACGTCGAGGAAGACTCGTTCGACATCGACTTCAGGCAGGTTTCTGTGAACACGCTTGGCCTCTTGCTAGAGGAAAGGCCGGGTTCTGATTCAGACAGCTTCCGCGTTTCAGCGAGGGAGATCCTTGATGAGATCTTGGACCATCACGGATTCTTCAAAGAGGCAGTTCCGTTCGTGGAGGCAAGAGAGCCAGGGCGTTCGGAACTGAGGCAACGTCTCTTGCGCATTATCTTCGATGCAGAGATGAGCGACGACGAAATCGTGGAAAAACTCCTCTCGTTCTACCCCGAGAGTGCCCGCGACGACGATCTCACCGCCAGGATCTCCTCCATGCTGTTCGAGCGGGAGAAGCTCTTCCCCACTCACGCTCCCCACTCTTCATAGCGGTCCAAGACACATTTGGGCCGCTAGTTTTTGTCTGACTTTACAAAATTACAAAGAATTTACTTTAGCGCGAGTAAGAGGGCCAACTATGCCAGTTGGGTCTATGCCATTGGAAATCTGGAAGCTCTTGACCGCAGTCTCTACGCATGGACCGAAGTTGCCGTTTATGGGGCAGTCGGTTAGGGTTTTGCCTTCGGGTGGATAGTAGCCTCTGTCAGACAGCACTTTTTGCAACATCAGTACTTGACCGCTCCCCTTGATCCCAGACGATAAGTTTTGGCTGACTAAGGCCGGGATGATCGAGCTCGCAAGTAGTGCGGTGGGACTCAAATATCTTTGCAAACCAGCGTGTGTTTGGAAGGCAAGCTCTGGTAAGATTAAATTTTTAACTTCCGTATTCGCAAACTGCGGTTCGTATATATAGCCATACTCAATTAATATCGAGGCTCCCGTACGCGTGCCCTTGGCCCCGACCGCAATCAAGTCCTGATCAGGCACGACCGACATATTCTCTTGCGGCAAGTTGCTAATAGGCGAAACTTTCTGAAGTTCAGTGGACATTGCCTGACCAATCTCGGTACTCACGCGAGCGTTTGAGTATTGCGAGTCAGGCACGTACACGGTAAAGCCCGAGTACTTACCCGGCTTGTTGTAACGATGCCCGGGGTGGTCGTTGAAGTGGACGTGCAAGACTAGATCCACGTTATTCTCATTCGCCCACTTGTTGATACCGAAAAGGCGATGGGCCACGTCCGGCTTGGCGAAATTGTGGTAAGCCCCATCCACTGGAGCAACTTTACCGGTTGCCACATTGCTAATAAAAGAGAGTATGTGGCTTGTGGCGAAATCCTTGATAGCGTCATAATTGGCAATGAAATACTGCAAGAGCACCGGGTTAAAGTCGCCGGTCTTAAGATCGCGTGCCACCGAAACATCGAGGTGAGTGTCGCTTTTCAAATAATCATAGAGATATTTTGAAATCTCGAGATTAAGCTCCGACTCACGCACTCCCTTGTACACCGCACCCCCGTTACCATTCTCGTGCCCAGGCACGATTAGAATCTTCAACTTGCCAGCGGCGTAGCGTTGTTTCAAATCAAGCGGGGTAACGGATTCGGCGTAGGCGGCGGAGGCCGCCACCTGCTCTTGCGCTGGCACACTCACAACGCTATCGCTAGTCTGCGACCAAACAAAAACAAGCAATACTGCCAAGCTCAAAAGAACATGTAACGGTCTAGCTTTCATTAATCTCCTGGCCACGTCCATTCTATTTCGCCAGATGTGGCCATTATACATCCAATCGAGGGCAAGGATCAGGAAACTCAAAGCGAGCAGATAACCCATAATACTTACGGTTCGGTCAGACACCTCCACGCTGAAAAGCTTTGCCATATAATGTGTAATAAAACCGCCGTTCAGAATCGGCTCTGCTGCCTTTACTCGCAAAAAATTTTCTAAGCTTGTGAGTGGACAGCCAGCAAAGAAACTCCAGAGACCGACCGCCATCATAAGCACAAGTGCCTCAACAGGCCTAAACCACTTAACTTTGATACTTACAAAAATTCCAACAAACACAGCCAAGATAAACGAAGCGTGGATAAGAGCAACCACCGTGGCCAAGATGCTATACATAGCTCCAATTTTAGCACCAGAGAGCGCCACCCGCTACATCTTACTAACTATGCGGTCGTCTAGTTAATAAGATACTAGAGTTCAAACTCACTCCTCAACCACTTATCGTTCTCCAACTTCTCTACGACCAAGTAGAGAACATCCCTGTTAAGACCGAGGTTTATCTTCAATAGGTTTAGCATTTCCTCACAACCATAGGGGTGAACCCAAACACTGTTTTGCAACCTCTTAAATCCCATTTCTCCCAGCATGTGGCGCATAAGGTTACGATCACCACGTCTGATCTCTTTGATATCAAAAATGATTAATCGCCACTTGCCATCCCAGAGGAAAGGCTTATCAATTTTGTAATCGTCGAAACGGTACCGGTTTAACCTTTTCATTCCGTCCTTCGTTAAACAAAGATATTTGCGGCTATTTTTGCTTAGGACAAATTCAACCAACCCATCGTCAATAAATCTCTGCAGGGTGTTCTTTGTGTAATACCTTCGATTGGTCTGGAGTTTGGATAAAGTTTGGGGGAGTGACAAAATATCATTTAGTAAATTAGGAATATCAAAGTATTTAGTTTGGTAAATCCGCTCAAGTATTGCCTTAGAAACGCCATTCCGTTTATTTCCTTGTTTCCCCAACATCTTATTAGTTGTGCGGTCGCATTTTTAGTAAGACAATGATTCAGTTATTTCTTACGCTTAATAACTTTGCGGACTTTGTCCATAATGCCTTTCACGTCCATACCGAAGTGGGCAAGGAGTTCGGCAGGTTCCCCTGATTGGCCGTATTGGTCTTCGACACCAACAAACTCCATTGGCACAGGTGCGAAGCGGGCTAGCACTTCGGCCACGGCGCTCCCCATGCCACCGGCCACTTGGTGCTCTTCGACTGTTACCACGGCTCCGGCCAAACGTGCGGCGACAAGCACAGCTTTGGCATCGAGTGGCTTAATCGTATGTAAATTAATCACGAGCGTTGATGTGCCTTGGTGCCAGAGTTCACTCGCCGCCATCAAAGCGTTGTGCACCAGCGAACCGCAGGCGATGATGGCAACCTCCGGATTCTCCTTTTGCCAAAGCAAGTTCGCTTTGCCAAGTTCGAACGGGCTCTCGAGAGTTGTGACAATGGGTGTCTTCTCACGAGCAAGACGCAAATAGCTCGGTGCGCCGTTAGCAGCAAGCGCGAGGGTTGCTTTGCGAGCCTCTATTGCGTCAGCCGGTGCAACAACAACCATCCGGGGCAACACACGCATTAGGGCGATGTCCTCAATTGCTTGGTGTGTACCGCCATCAGGACCTACTGAAATTCCAGCGTGACTGCCTACAATCTTAACCGGCACGTTGTTGTATGTGATAGTGGTACGAATCTGCTCCCAGTTGCGTCCCGGGCTAAACATAGCGTAAGAACTGCAAAAGGGGATTTTACCCATATGCGCCAAACCACTCGCTACCGTTACCAAATTTTGTTCCGCCACGCCGACCTGTATAAATCGCTTGGGGAATTTATTAGCAAAGTGGTGCATCTGGGTCGACTCGGTCAAATCTGCGCATAAACCCACCACGTTCGGGTCCCGTTCCCCCGCCTCCAGTAACCCACGGCCAAAGCCCGCCCGTATTGGCTCCTGTTCGACATCCTTGTCGAAAACTTTGGGATTTAATTTTTGTTCGTTCACTATCATCTCAATAGGCTGAAGTAGCAACTGAACCAGTTGTTGTGGCAGTTTGTGGATCTTGTAACAATTTTTTGCCCCAAGAGGTTTGCTGCAAAATACCAGCGATAATAATGATCACAATTATAAATCCAATCGGACTAGCCGATGGGCTCGGTTTGGGTTTATCCTTTTTTCCTCCGTGTTCAGCCATACTTTTTATTGATGCTCACTCTTAATATTGCCCTGTAATGTGCGCAGCTCTTTGAGCATCTCTTTGCCTTGCTCGCCCTTAGGCCACACGTCCTCGGGGCCCTTACCAGGTGGCACACCATGCCAACGGAAGTCGCCCTCAATCTCATGTATGCCCTTGCCAGGGATGGTGTGGGCGATAATCACGCTTGGCTTCTCAAACACGGCTTTGGCTCGATTGATAGCCATATCAATATCGTAGTGGTTGTGACCATCAATCTCTTGTACGTGCCAGTTCCAAGCTTCCCATCTTGCGCGCAAAGAGTCTAGGGGCATAATGTCTTCGGTATAACCGTCAATCTGGATGTTGTTACGATCCACGATGGCGATGAGATTATGCAACTTCTCTTTACCGCCAAGCATCGCCCCCTCCCAACTGTTACCCTCGTCAAGCTCGCCATCGCTCATCAGGCAGTACACATACCTATGTGCGCCGAAGCCCGAGCCAGCACTCGCCCCTCCGTAGCCAGCAGGCGAAGGGGGGTCCATTCGCAAAGCGAGTGCCATGCCTACTGCTTGCGACAGGCCCGAGCCGAGCGGGCCAGAACTCGTTTCAAGAAATGGTAAAAAGTCCCGATGCGGGTGCCCCTGCAAGCGCGAGCCAAACTTGCGTAAAGTCTTCAATTCTTCAATCGGCAAGTAACCGCTATGGGCAAGTGTAGCGTAGTAAACCGGGCAGATGTGACCATTCGAGAGCACCACCAAATCTCGCTCGCTCCAATCGGGCTTCTTAGGATTGTGTTTAAGCGTATGAAAAAAGAGTGTGGTGAATATATCGGCCATATCAAGTGGCCCCGCCGTATGCCCCGACCCTGCCGCCATAAGCATCTCAATAATAGACCGGCGAATCTCCAGAGCCTTCCCCTCCAAAAACTTTATCTTTTCATCATGAAGATACATTAAATTAAACTAGCGCCTGCAAGCGTTTGAGTTCGGCGGCGGGGTCTGCTGCGTCAAATATGGCACTGCCCATTACTACTTGATCGGCTCCAGCTTTGGCAAGGTCCTTGAGGTGTTCTTCTTTGATGCCTCCATCTACGGAGATTTTAATGTTTGGGTACATTTTCTTAGCGGCGTCTATCTTCTTTAAAATTTCACTTTGAAAGTGCTCGCCATAGTGACCGATCTTGCCGATGCTCATCAGTTGCACAAATTTAATCTTCTCGGGCAATTCACCTATCACCTCCACCGGTGTATCAAGGGCAAGCACCACACCCGACTCGATCTTGGTCATATCAAGCACGGCCAAAGCGTTTTGGATGTGCTCGGGCGACTCGTATTGTATAAGGATGCGCTCAACTGGTGTATCCATCCATTCATCCAAATTCTCTTGCGGATCGCTGACCATAAGGTGCAAGCCGAGTTTGCATTTCGTCTTAACATCCTTCAACTCCTCAATAGCATCCTCTGGGTTATCACCCACATAAGGCCAACTCTTGGGCTCGGCAAACTCGCCGTCCACAATATCGAGGTGCACCCACCCACCGCCTTCGGCGGGGCCCCGCTGTAAGCGGTGGTCGGCCACACCCTCAATCTGTTTGAGTTTGTACTCAACATCGAGGAAGTCCTTAGCGCCATTGATTGAAGGAGCGATTGTCATACATCTATCTTAGCAAGTCGGCGAGCGTGGCGCGAGGCGCTGTCGAACGGCGTGGAGAGCCACTTTCCGATGGCTTGCTTAACTTCGGTTTCGCTCACAAAGCGCGCGCCGATACTTAGCACATTCGAGTTCGAATCTGTGCGTATCACCTTAACCATTTCCATATCATTATGCGCGTACACCACTGCCCTAATGCCCTTACTGCGATTTGACATTAATGCTTCACCTTGCCCAGACCCACCACAAAAGATTCCTCTTGTTTCATCCGGAGCTTTCAATACCTCCTCAACCAAGGGCTTCACAAAATCCGGGTAATCATCCTCCGCATCGAGCACATAAGCTCCCACATCCACCACCTCGTGTCCCGCCTCCGACAACCAAGGCTTCAACTTCTCCTTGAGTTCATACCCCGCATGATCCGCACCTATGATTATCTTCATAGCTTATTCAACTGCTCCTTAAGTTTCGGTAAATCAGTTTTTACTGTATCCCAAACAATTTTCAATTTAACCCCGAAGTATTCGTGAGCTAATATGTTACGCATACTGATGATATCCAACCATTCCACCTCTGGATGTTTCTGTATAAAATCCTCGGGTATATTGTTGACCGCTTCACCTATAATTTCAACTCTCCTAATAACGGCATCTTGTATTGTTATGGATTTTTGAAACTCCTCAAAAGAGCAACCCTGCATATGCACGTCAATAATATCTATAGCTTCTCTGATGTGCTGGAGCCAGACATTAATATCTTTTTCCATCTTTTAGAAGATCGGTACTAGGTCCTTAAGAATGTACTTCTCAAGTTTTGGGTCAATGCCGCCATAGGTAAGTATATCCACCTCTCTGCCTAGGGCATTTTCGAGCAAACGCTTAAGACGCCCCAAACCGAAAAGGGTCATGCCGTCCGGTGCCTCAATCAATATATCAACATCGCTTGCCTCGTTTGCCTCACCCCTTGCATAAGAACCGAAAAGAGACGAACGAATAACCCCAGCCTCCTTAAGAAAAGGCGTTACTGTCTCCTTTAATTTCTCTTCGCTTATAGTAGTCATATCTTATCTTAGCATAATAATTTGGGGTCTTTCACCTTACAAACACGGTTTAACTAGCTCCACCCAGCTCCCGCTTGGCGGTGGACTAATAAAGCAGCGATAGAAACTGGCTTTCTCTTGAGTTCCGCTACGACTATAAAGTGGTAGAAACATAGACACCAAAACGATAACCACACTGGCAATAACAGCGGTTAAAATAACTACTTTAATTCTCATAGATACTTAGTGAGTTTGGAGACGTGTTGGATGAGGGTATTGGTGTAGCCCATTTCGTTGTCATACCAAGAGAGGACTTTGACTAAGTTGCCGTCTACTACACGCGTCATCTCCGAGTCGACGATAGCCGGGTGAGCGCTCCCACGGATGTCGCTTGAGACTATTGGTTCGTCGCACACTTCGAGGATATCCTTCCACCTATCTGTCTTGGCGGCCTCACGTAGAATACTATTTACTTCTTCTTTAGTAGTGTTACGTTTGGTGAGCATCGTGATGTCGGCTATCGAACCGGTGACCACGGGCACGCGCATGGCGATGCCGTCGAACTTGCCTTCAAGTTCGGGAATCACTTTAGTCACGGCAATGGCCGCGCCGGTCGATGATGGCACAATGTTCACCGCGGCCGCCCTACCTTCTCTGAAATCTTTTGCATTTGGCGAATCCACGATACGCTGTGAGGCTGTGTAGGCGTGCGTGGTGCTAAGCACAGCCTTCTCTATCCCCAAAGCCTCGTGCAAAACTTGGATAACAGGGCTTGAAGCATTAGTGGTGCAACTAGCATTTGAACTTATCTGGCAAGTTTCGAGCTTCTCCTCATTAATGCCCATCAGCACGGTGGCACCGAGCTCATGTTCACCATGATTATGCTCACCGTGTGCCGGAGCGGTAATAACCACCCGCTTAGCTCCGGCATCTATATGTCCCTTTGCGTCCTCGTACTTAGTGTAGAAACCTGTTGATTCGATCACCACATCAATGCCCATATCTCGCCACGGCAGACCAGCCAAGTCTTTAATTTGGAGAAAGTTTATGTCGGGCCCGCCTTCGCCAGGCTTCGGCGAGGCAAGCCAAATACCATATGCACTGTCATACTTTAATAAATAAAGTAAGTTGGCTGGGTCGCCAAGATCGTTGACGGCCACCACCTCCATATCCTCACGCCCATAAGATAATTTATAAAAAGCGCGGCCAATCCGGCCAAAACCGTTGATAGCAATTTTTAATTTACGCATTGAGACATTATACCACCTGTGCTAGCATTGGCACTAATTAGCTAATACTAAACCTATGTTTATGTTCTGGATTATCTTGCTGGTTATTATCTTCATCATTTTGCCCGGACTACGCATAGTCCAGCAATACGAGAAGGGGGTTGTCTTTCTCTTGGGTAAAATCACGGGGATGAAGGAGCCTGGCCTCTCGTGGGTTATCCCATACATAAGCGTGCTCCGGAGGGTGGACTTGCGCACCATGACCCTGCCCATCCCACCGCAAAAGATTATCACCAAAGACAACGTGTCGGTGGACGTCTCCGCCGTGGCCTATTACAAAGTGGTAGACCCTATCAAGAGCCTCGTGGCTATCGAAAACTTGATGGTGGCTATCAATCAAATTGCCCAAACAAGTTTGCGAAATATAGTAGGTAGGTTCCAGCTTGATGAAATCTTGAGTGAGCGCGACTCGATAAACGCCGAGATCGCCAAAGTGCTCGACGGTCACACCGAGGCCTGGGGCGCGGTGGTAAGTGTGGTTGAGATTAAAGATATTGAACTGCCCGAGGGTATGCAAAGGGCAATGGCCAAACAAGCCGAGGCCGAACGCGAGAAGCGGGCCAAAATTATCGCCGCCGAGGGCGAGTTCGCCGCCTCGCAGAAGCTTGCCGACACCGCCGACGTGATGATGGCACACCCGATAGCCTTGCAACTACGCAATCTCCAAACAATGGCCGAAATAGCGGTTGAGAAAAATTCCACAATCATCTTCCCCGCTCAATTTATGGGTACAGTAGCCGACGTCCAAAAGTTCATAGCATCCGAAACAGCCCCGAAAAAGATCTAGCTAGAAATGTTAAAGGCCCAGTCGTTCCGCCAATGGGACGTCTGGGCCTCGAGGTGTTGAATTCGATTTTGCGTCATGCGTTACCGCATAGCGCACCTCCTTTGTATTGTTGTCGTTGAGAACTTATTGTGTGACTACTTGGCGCCTCCCTTCCGAGCCTTGCGGGCCTTCTTGCCACCCTCGCGAAAACGCTTGGGCAGCTTCGCCAGGCCGGCTGCGACGGCGAGCTCGTCCGCCCGCGTATCGGGAGCGGGGACGAGGGTGAACGTAGTCAACGCCGGCCTCGCCCTCTCGAGGCACCTGATCGGCCGGACGTCGATGGTCCAACCCACCAGGATTCTCGCCCGGTAGCGCTTGTGCGGCCCGCTGGCCTGCTCGCACTCCCAGGTTTCCCCAAGGCCAGGATTATTCTGTCCCCAGAGTGGGTTGAAAACCGTGGTCAGAGTCCCTGGTCCCTCGGAACAGTACGGCTCGAAGTTGGTGGCAAAGTCGTACTCTTCCGCCACCGCCTTGCCTCGCTCGTCGAGTGAGGTGAACTTGAGCACTTGGGTAATCGGCTCGCGAGCAGGACGCTCAACCAGATCCGGCTCGGGCCGGGGGGCCGGGCTGGGTGCGTTGTTCGGACGGACGAAACGTCCGTCACGGACGACGGGGGTGGTCTGCAGAGCCTCTGCCTGATTCATTTGGGCCTCCTGCGGCGTAGCCGCGGGATAGGAATTGGATTTCAGAGTTACCGCTCGGGAGTGTATCATAACCAATAGATTCTGTCAAGAATAAATTGTAAGAAGCCCGCTCACGCTATCGTGAACGGGCTTCGGGTCCCATACCTCCCAAACTGGTCATGGTTTCCTCCTCCCTAGGCCGCGACGGCCTTGTACTTGGCCTGCTCCTCGGCGGCGATGAAGTCCGCCTTGAGCTCACGGACCCCCTCGATGATCGAGGTGTAGTTTCCGTAACCCTGGGCCATCAACTTGCGCCACTCGGCCATGAGCTCGTTCCACCGATCCCAGAAGGGGCGCTGGTCGAGCGAGACCTGGCTCTTGGCCATCCGCATCCGGAAGTTCCGGAGCGTGGCGAGACATTCGTCACACCGGCGGACCGCCCGCTCGAACTCGGGAACGAGGACCTGGTGGTAGAGCGTGATGCTGTCGATTTGCACATCGCTCTGGCCGCGGAAAGCGGACTTCACGGCCTCCCGGAGAACCTGGTTATTGATCTCGCCCGACTTCAAGCGAGCGATGTGGGTAGTCTCCACATCGCCGACGAGCGTGATGGTGACCCGGCCGCCGTTGATCTTGTACATTCGTACCTCCTGCCGCACTTAGCGACTCCGGATTTACCGATGGGAACATATGCTAATTCGTTCGAGAGTATAGCAGGGTTACTTGAGTTTGTCAAGGAGAATTTTGCTTATCACCCCGGGGTTGGCAGAGCCCCTTGAGAGACGCATGGCTTGGCCAATGAGGTACTGCAAACTGGCCGCCTTGCCCGCCTTATACTCCCCCACTGCCTTTTCATTTGCCGCAATCACTTCATCTACAATTTTGCCAAGTTCTCCCTCATCGTGCTTTTGAATTAGGCCTCGCTCGGTGGCGATAACTTCAGGATCAGAGGTCGAACCTCCTCCTTGAGGACCGACCTCAAGAAGAATCGCCAAAATATCCTTGGCACCGCGCGACGAAAGCGTGCCAGCAGTGGTCATCTCAATCAATTTGGCAAACGAATCAACCGGTGGGTAAGCGGTGAGCCAGCTACTGAGCGGTCTCACCGCTAAGTGACCCAACACATCACTAGTGATGTAATTACTGGCAAGTTTAACTTTGGCGGCATCGTTGCCAAGTTTAGTTGCGACTTCTTCGAAAAAGTTTGCAAGGGCTAGGTCTGTGACATAACTCTCTATGTCTTCGGCCTTAATCCCAAAGTCTTTGGCATAGCGCGCGCGCTTCTCGCTTGGTAGTTCCGGAAGGCTCGCCCTCAGGGTGGCGGGCAGAAATTCTTCCACCTCGCTAAGCTTAAGCTTGGGCAAGTCGGGCTCGGGGAAGTAACGGTAGTCGTGCGAACTTTCTTTTTTGCGCTGACTAAATGTTCTCTGCTTTACGTCGTCCCAACCGCGCGTCTCTTGCACAATTTTTTCTCCTGTCTCAATGGCTTCAATCTGCCGCTTGATTTCAAACTCAATCGTCTTTTCAAGTGCTCTAAATGAATTGATATTTTTGACTTCTACTTTTGTACCAAGTTCAGGAGTTTTCGAAACTGAAACGTTTGCTTCGAGCCTCATCTGACCCTTCTCCATACTAGCCTCGCTTGCTCCCAAGTAGCGCAAGAGCAACTGCAACTCGCGCGCGAAGTCGCCGGCCGTCTTGGCATCGTGCATCACGGGTTCTGTTACAAGCTCCATCAAGGGCATACCAGCACGATTAAAATCAATTAAACTAAAATCGCCTTCATGAATATTGCTGGCCGCATCTTCCTCAAGGTGAATCCTCGTCAAGGCAACGCCGTTCAAAGTGCCGCCCGAAACGAGAGGGTATTTGTATTGCGAAATCTGGTAACCCTTTGGTAAATCAGGGTAAAAATAGTTCTTGCGGTCAAATTCGGAAAAGTCGGCGAGCGTGGAGCCGCAAGCCACACCCACCTTAAGCACGTGCTTAACCGCCTGCTTATTGATAGTGGGCAAAGTGCCCGGCTGGGCCGTGCAGATAGGACAGATGTTCACATTAGGCCGCGTCTCGTTGGGGTCATTGGCCGAGTCGCAAAACATCTTAGTCCGCGTCTTAAGCTCAGCATGAATTTCGAGCCCAATTGTGGGTTTGTATTCGCTCACAGTTTCAGAATGATACCACGCTTGACAACTCCCCCGCCAGTAGTAATGTTGCCCAGGAGGAGGCGAGATGTACACACTGAGGACGGTCGTGGCACCAGTCGTTGTGGTGATCCTTGCACTTTTAGTGGTTGTAGGTATTATCGCAGACGTAGTACGCAATGAGACCGCACGTGTAGGACGCTACAGAGCGGTAGCATTCGAGCAAGGCAAAGCTGAAGGGGTAGCCTCTTGTCAGCCTTGCCCGACGCCGACACCGGAGCTTGGTCACTGCCTCGGCACCGATTCACCTTGAAGACAACCCTCACTTCACAGCGCCGGCCACCCGGCGCTGTCACAATTTATTCTAGGGCAAAATACTTTTTTAATTCTTCAGGCTCAAAACCTACAAACTCGGGTTCGTTTACTAAAATCAGGCCTGTCTTTTGATACGTAAGTTGTCTTATGTATTTAAACAAATCAAGAATGTCGGAGGCCGTGGCCCTGCCAGTGTTGATTAAGTTGAGCGCGTGATAGGGCGAGACGCACACTCTTTCGTTATGCATATATCCCTTGAGGCCGAGTAAGTTGTCTAATATCCAAGCAGCCGGCACTTTAATCAACCCGTCATCTGAAGGGGCTTTAATTTTTTGCGTGAGGGCAAGCAGTTCACTGGCGCGGTCTGGGTTAAAGTTGCTTGCTATATGAGCAAGCAAACTGTCGAAATCATTTTTGTTCAAACGAAAGTTAGAGAAAAATGAGCCCGCAGACGGCAGGGCTTGCCAATCTTGACCCTTTCCTGAACGGATTTTAATCACCGCCTCCCGCACCTCACTTTGCGATGGTGACTCCCTGCCAAAATAGCTTTGCAAATCTTTGTAAGATATATTAGGTTTGCCATTTTTAATTAAACGTAGAGTGACAGAGAGGATCATGTATCTGCCTTTCTCGCTTGTGTTGAAAACACTGTGTCTGTAAGTAAAACCACACTGTTCTTTCGAAAAAGTTCTGAGCGAACCATCTTGTGTATCAAAGACCTCAACACTCTCTACTATCTCGCTCGCCTCTTGACCATAAGCTCCCACATTCTGGATTACCAATGCCCCGGTGAGCCCCGGGATGAACGAAAGATTCTCCATCCCCCACCAGCCACTATCTACCGTCCAAGCAACTACACCATTCAGCTCTTCACCTGCACCCACCTTAATCAATATCCCCTCCCCGACCCTCCCCTTATCGTAAGGGGAGGGCAAGGGTGGGGATACCTCCCTACCCTTCATAAGTGGCCGGACGACAAGACCGTCAAAACCTATGTCAGCAAAAAGCACATTGCTACCCCCACCTAAAATAAAGACCTGTAGATTTTTTCCCTTGGCAGAAGTGAGAGCTTCTTTTAATTCACCCTCATTTGTTACTTCGGCAAAATACTTTGCAGGTCCACCAATCTGCAAAGTGCTGTAGGGCGCGAGTACTACATTCTCTTGAATCTTCATAACTTGAGTATAGCAAATAGGAAAGGTGGGTCGCCGGCCGAAGCCAACGCCCACCCCTATCTCCTCCCAATTTGGTATTTTTTCCGTACCCACTCGGCACAATCAAGTGCCCACTTGCCAATGAGCCGACGGATCGGACCTTCGTGAACTGCTAGTTCGTTGCACCTCTGTTCAACTAAAAAGAGAAGGAAAGCGACCATGTTTTTAGTCCTTTTCAAGGCCAAACCCTCCCGATATCAATATAACATCGCTGTTACTCCTTGGCAAGTTCCCTCTCTTTGGTTAAGAAAGCGTGGGCAGTTTTGAGTTGTATCTTCATATTCTCTGGCATATCCCTGTTCCCCATATATATTTCAGCTTCAGCAACCAACTCTTTCAAAATAATGTCCACAACGGCTCTTTCTTGGGGTGTTTTTGTTCCTTGGGATGAATAGGTGTCCATTGCTTTCCTAATGATACTAGGCGGCAAGGTGATAAGAAACTTTGGGATATTACTCATCTGTCTTAGAGCAGGGATCTTGTTTTCGTTTCTATAGGACACTCCGTATTTTATACTCGCCCCTCCACAAACGTTAACGTGCTCAATCTTGCTTGCTTTTTCTCTAAGGACATTGCTTCTATCAATCATCTTTCTAAACCAAGCGCCTACCCGTAAAATCTCTTTCGGTCCACTTTCCATCGGGAGATCGCTAAAATCCGCCTTATCCTCACTTAATTCATCCACAGCGCAGATTGGCTGACCACTCTCCAAATCCACAATAATATTATCAACGCCGTTTTCAATATCATCATATAGGGCAGTACGGCAAACCATTGCTCGATCACCAAAAAACTTTGAAAATAGTGCCGTCTTTAGTACCTCTAGCTGTTCGGCCTCATTCCTTTTACTTTCTATCAAATATCTTTCAAAACTTAGCTTCCCATGTTTATTACAATACTCTTGATGAAACTCTTGCTGTTTAGAAAGCACGTAAGCATTGTCTCGTGCCACCTCTTCAGCGGCATAACCAGGTTTGCCCGAATATTCACTTGCCTTAATGCGCTTTTCACTATCTACGGGAACACCGCTCATCTCTAACATCTCCCCTTGGGTAGCAAGATCGCGCCTAGCAACTTCGTAGCCCCTGCTCACCGACCTACCACCACCCGTCTCTTGTCGTAATGCCATGACTCAAATATAAGCCAAAGCACCTTCTTTCTCAAGTTTTTGTCTTTTGGCCTTAGCCCCCCTATTGTATCCGCCAGTTAATCCATCCGAGCGGACTACCCGGTGACAAGGAATATCCGGATCGTAGTTGGTGGCCAAAACACTACCCACCGCCCGGTAAGCCTTGGGCGAACCGACGCGAGTGGCCACCTGTTTGTAAGTGAGCATTTTACCCCTCGGTATCTTACGCACCACCGCGAAAACTTTTTGCTTAAACGACATTCTCATATTCTTAAGAATGTTGGAATGTTATTTTTTCTTTAAATCGACTATTTTCGAAAGCTTACTCACGCTCTGGCCTGGGCGGACTTTAAAATGCAGACGGGTCACCTTCTCGCGTTTTATATTGCTGCCGAGTGTGGCAACGTAAATCTTAAAACCACCGCTCCCCTCGCGCGTGCTAGTCACCGCCACGTCAAAATCGATAGTTCCCTCAACCCGCCCCTTGCCAGCTGCCACCCCCTTGCCAATAGCCTCCAGGGCCTCCCGCACATACTCCTCAAGCTCGTTAGTTGCTTTCTTTTTCATCGGCTTGCTTTACGAACATTGTACAATTTTTCGGTGAAACCGCCATCTTTAAGGAAGGCCTGTTCGAGTGAACGCAGTTGTTGATCGAGTAAGTAGTTGGCTTGGTGGATGAGACAAAGCAAAACGTTGGCGAAGGATTCTGGGCTCTGAAGATAGGCCTCATAGGTCGCATTAGTCCTATCAGACTTATAGGCTAAAGCCCTGACCCCCTGCGCCTCCGCGCTTTGCTTGCCCCAAAGCTTTAGATTGTGGTGGCGCAAGTAATCTTCGTAGTCGAGCAGGAGCTCCTCAAGGCTGGCACGGGCCACACTCACAAGTTTCAGCTCTGTTTTCTTTGAAGTGCCCGAGGCCTGACTACCTTCGGCGATATTTTGTCGACCTGAACGCGCGGCTTGGACCATCTGGTCACGCATCCGAGACTCTTTAACAAACTGCTGACAGAAAGTGAGTGTCAAATCGTAAACAAGGGTTGAGGTTTGAAAAGACTTGAGCTTTCTGTAACCTCCGTGTGCAGAAATCAAATTTGTCTTATTGGTCACATTCGACATATTGGACATATCTGTTGCTTCGCTTCGCTACGAGTTTTTAAGCCACGAGACGGGCAACTTCTTAAACTCCTGTTTCAAACCACACCAGGGGCAAAACCACTCCTTCTGCGTTGCCTTCGGATCCCCAATGGTCCACCAGCCATTGCACTTACCACAATTAAAATGCCGCAACTTCTCCTCACTCATCCTGCCTTGTTGTTTGCCTGACTTCATCCTTTATGCTCGGGGGCACCAATCATTCCGCATTTTTTGTACTTCAAGCCACTGCCGCAGGGGCAGGGGTCATTGCGGCCTACTAACTTGGAGGTTGAACCTCCAAGTGGAGGTGCAACCTCCTTATGGCCCACTTCTTGGGCTCCTTCACGCACTTCTTGCAAGTTGCTTTGAGCACTGGCAACTTTGACGGCTCCAACATTAGGCAAAAGCTTGGCCACATTCTCAAGCAAACTGGCCTCCATTTCTTTAAACATCGCGAGGCCCTCACGCTTGTACTCGATGAGCGGGTCGCGCTGGCCGTAGGCTCTGAGTCTCACAGAAGAGCGCAGGTAGTCCATGGCCTCGAGGTGCTCGAGCCAGAGCATATCTATGATTTGCAAAAGTAATTGGCGTAGGTTGGGTAGGAAGCTCTCACCCAATTCCCCTCGCTTTTTTGTAATTATCCCCTCAAGTTCGGTGTTGCCTGCCACCAGCTCGGAAAGATCGCGCTCAACTTCTTCATCCGTACCCACCAAGATAGTGCGCCGGCGAGAGTATATGAGCTTGCGTTGGAAGTTGAGCACGTCGTCATAATCGAGTGTTGCTTTGCGAGCATCGAAATGGAAGCCTTCAATCTTCTCTTGAGCCCCTTCGATCGAGCGCGACACGAGCTTGCTCTCGATAGCTTCATCTTCGGCAATGCCGAACTTGCCCATCATATTCTTAATCCGGTCCGAGCCGAACACGCGCATTAAATCATCTTCGAGTGACACAAAGAACTGGGTCTCGCCAGGGTCACCCTGACGACCCGAGCGGCCACGGAGCTGGTTGTCGATGCGCCTGGCCTCATGACGCTCGGTACCAAGCACAAACAAACCGCCCAAAGCTTTGACCTCTTCATATTTATCTTTGTCGGCATTCATGCCACCTAGCTTAATATCCACACCGCGACCAGCCATATTGGTAGCCACGGTCACACTCCCTTTCTTGCCTGCATCGGCAATAATCTCACCCTCCTTCTCGTGATTTTTGGCATTTAGGACATTGTGCTTAACTCCATCACGCGTAAGGTACTCTGAAAGTTTTTCGTTTTTATCAATCGAAACTGTGCCAATGAGGACAGGCTGGCCCTTCTCCTGCAACTGCTTAACCGCACGGGCCACGGCTTTGAACTTGCCGTTCTCGGTTTGAAAAACCTGATCATTGCCATCCTTGCGCGCTGATGGCTTGTTGGTTGGGATAGCCACCACATCGAGACCATAGACCTTGGCAAACTCCTCGGCGCTAGTTACGGCCGTACCGGTCATGCCAGAGAGCTTCTCGTACAGGCGAAAGTAGTTTTGGAAGGTTATTGAGGCGTAGGTACGTGACTCTTGCTCTACTTTAACTCCCTCTTTGGCCTCAATGGCCTGGTGTAAGCCCTCACTCCACCGTCTGCCGGGTTGGAGTCGGCCGGTGAATGAGTCCACAATGACTACCTTGCCATCTTTTCCGCCAGAGGCGGACCCGCCTTGGGCGGGAACCACAACATAGTCTCGCTCGGGGAGGAAGAGGGCTTTGGCACGCACAGCCGTCTCTAGGTGGTGCACTGTCTTGATGCCACCTTCGGTGTATATATTGGCTACACCAAGCGTCTTTTCCACACTGTCGATGCCCGCTTCGGTTAATTGGATAGCCTTCTGCTTCTCATCCACCTCATAATGAGTTACGGGCGTGAGACTGTCGGCAATTTTGGCAAACTTGGCGTAAAGCGACTCGCTCTCAGCCGTGGGTCCGGCGATAATGAGCGGCGTTCGGGCTTCGTCAATCAAGATAGAGTCTACTTCATCAACAATGGCATAGTGGTGTGGACGTTGCATTACCATGCTCGGGTTATACGCAAGGTTATCGCGCAAGTAATCAAAGCCGAACTCGTTATTAGTGCCATAAGTAATGTCGGCCATGTAGGCCTCCTTGCGTGAGCAAGGCCGCAAAAAATCGTACACAACTTTAAAGTAACCTTCTTTGTCGCGCTCGGCATCCTCCTCTTTGGTCACATGCCTCTCGTCATATATAAAAGAACTCTCGTGATTGATAACCGCAACTGTTACTCCGAGTGCGCTGTAGACTTGACCCATCCAAGTGACAGCTATGCGCGAGAGATAATCATTGACGGTAACAATGTGTACTCCTTTGCCAGTGAGTGCATTTAAATACGCAGGCAAGGTGGCAACCAAAGTTTTACCTTCACCTGTACGCATCTCAGCAACACCCTTCTGGTGAAGCACGATGCTGCAAACTAACTGGACATCGAAGGCTCGCTCGGTCCGTGTGCGCCTAGCTGCTTCGCGCACAACGGCAAAGGCCTCAGGTAATATGTCATCCAAACTCTCACCCCTGCCAAAACGCTCTTTAAACTCGTCTGTTTTAGCCTTTAATTCCTCGGGGGTTAAGGCTTGCAAGCTAGGCTCCAAGGCGTTTATTTGGGCCACCAAGGGCTCTAACTCCTTGACACGCCTAGAGCTATTATCACCAAATATTTTAGTCAAAAAAGACATAAGCAAACTATTATAGCACAACCCCACTTCACTCTTCGAGTTTCGCGGTGTAAAAAAATACCCACCTTTCGGTGAGTACTTTTTTAAGTGAGACCTGCCTACCGGCAGGCAGGGAAAGCGAAAACTAAATTCGCTTCTTCGCCTTCTTTGCCTTCTTAGTAGCCTTTTTCTTTGCCATAGAATTTTTTGTTTGAGTACTATATTTTGTTCGACCTTTTTAGTTCCTCCTTCTACATATAATTATAAATCAATTTGCAAGCAAAAAGTTACACGCAAGCGCAATGTGTGGATAAGTGTAAAATTTTTTTAATGTCAGAATTTGCAATTTGCAAACTTTTTGATTTGCAAACTCGTTTCCCTCAAACACCACCCTCGGTGGCGGCCTCCTACAAAATCTTATATGAGTGCGACCGAGAGTGGTGTACAAGGACAACAAAATCATTCTACACCTTTACTCTAAATACACAAAAGACCCCGAGGGGCCGTCTGTGCGATTTTGTAGGAGGATCCCGGAATATTGCTATTCTGTCTCGTCAAGCGAAACTAGGGAACACACCCATATGTTGGCTATTATACTCGCCAAATTCCAAAAGTCAAGGCTTATTGGCGAGGTAGCGTGCCTGCTTTGATTTGATCTATGTAGTAATCGGCTTGCTTTTGGGCTTCTTCAGAGATTTTGCCCATTTTTTCTAAAGTAGAGATGACAAGTGAATCCTGATGATTCGCGTAATAGGCGGCGGCTAAAGCCAAGTAGTACTGCGGATTGTTGGGATCACTTGCAACTTTATCTTTCCATATAGATACGACTTTGGAAAACTGCCCTACTGCCGCGTAAGACGCAATAATCTCTTGGTCAGGTATGAGGGCTGTCCCGAAACGCTCCGTCAATAACTTGCTGGCCAAAGTATCATCTCCTGTTCGGATGGCCATAGCCGCGTAACTTGTACGCGCACGATCATATGTTGGGTCAAGGTCGAAGGCTGCTTTAGAAAACTCCAGAGCTTTTTTGTTATCTCCCTTGGCTGTGTAAGCCGTCACTAGGCTAAAGTAGATAATCTGCTTCTTAGGTGAGAGCTCCAAGGCCTTGGTGTAGTGTGGGATTGCTTCATCAAGTCGCCCAAAGGTCTGAAGGAAGGAACCCATAAAGAGTTGGTGGCGAGCATCGTTGCCAGTTCTCTCAAGCTGTTTGAGCATTTGGACGCGAGCCAGCTCAAGATTCTTGGTAAAGAGAGCTTGATCGAGATTTGGTTGACTGCGAATATCCGATAAGGCGAAAATGTATTGCTCCCGCGCCTCCATTGAGCCAAAGGTGTCGAGGCCAAAAAGTTGTTCGGCAAGCTTATACTTATCCTCCGTCAATTCGCGAGGGTATAGGGTACGCAAAAGCAAGGAATTGGCCTGTATGGGTTTGACGTTAGCGTAGTAGAGTACAAACAGACAGACAAACGCGACGAGGACTGCAGTTGCGCTTGTGTGCGCTCCTAACACCACACCCCGCACGCGTGTAATGATTTCCCCAAACCAGGGGAAGACTACCCGTTCCTCGATAGTCTTGTGGTGGATAAAACCAAGGATAGAGAAAATCATTACGTAACTTATAAGATTGTCGAAGACAAACAAGTTTTGCACAAGGTATGCGACTAGAAGCCCAGTGAGAACGCTACGTTCTGCCAGATTAAAGTTGTTGGCTTTTTTCCACAACATCCAAAAGGCGGAAAAGAAGATTGCAATGTAGGAAAGAAGCCCAAGCAAGCCCGCCGAGACCAACGTGTCGAAGAGGAAATTATGAGCCCGATCAAACCAAGTCTCTTGCCGCCAAAGCTCAGGTTCATAATACTTGTTGAAAACAATATTGAAGTTCTCGTGACCCCAGCCGAGTAGCGGGCGCTCCTTGAAGCCCTTCCAAGCTTGTCCCCAGATGATGAAACGTGACTGAGTAGTAATTTCAGTGAATGAGATGGATGCGAAACGAGCAAGGGTAGGCGAGTTGACCACAAAACTGCTATCACGCAAGCCGATGAAGACAAGCACTACCAAGGCTAGTGCGCCCACAGCACCGAAAGACCAGACACGCGCCTTCCCTTTCCTCGTTAGACCAGTAATGACAAGGGAGAGGGCTACCCCCCCTAAAAGTCCTAAAATAACACCTCGGGTAGCAGTATGATAAAGGATGATTGTATACACAAATGCCAGTATTATATAAATGTAGCGCGTCCAAGGTATGGAGTAATTCTTGAAAAAAAAGTAAGCCGTGATGAAGATGTGGAAAAGCATATAAACCGCAAGATAGGTGGCATTGCCGAAGGTGGCGTCAAGCCGTACCCCACCCTGATTGATGGTGGCCCAACCAGCAAGCTGGGCAAAACCATAAAGGCTGGCGACAAGGGCAACCCCAAGGCTAGTGTGGAAGAAATAATTCCACAGTCGCTCGGTTGTAAAAGCCGAGATGAGTAGGAAGAAATAGGTAATAACATGCAAAAGGGTCACGAGACCATCCATGCGTTCATAGTTGGACCAAAAGCTCCGATATGGTGACACGCCAAAAAAATCAGCCAAGCAAAATACAGCGAGGAAAGCGACAATCGCTATTGAAAGCCACGAGCGTTTGGTTCGCAACACCGACTCACGTAACCAGAGGACGAGCCAAAGAGCGGCACCTATTTCAACGATGATACGAAAAGCGAAGTTCTTACCAGTAATGAACGGGAAAAAAAGTGAATCTGAAACAAATAGGGGTATGAAAAGAATGGCAAACAAACCTGCATATACAGCCCCGCGCAACATCTTATTTGCCTCCATATGGGTTACAGTATAGCATAGGATAAAGTTATGCAAAGACTACTCCGATGGAGTGAGGAAATCTTCAAGACTGACATGCGTTACGTGGCCAGAGGTGGTTTTTGGCTGTCCGTCGGCCAAGCTTTTGCTCTAGTGTCGAGCTTGGGGCTCTCGGTCGCGTTCGCAAATCTACTGCCCAAAGAAGTTTACGGTAACTACAAGTTCATTCTCTCGATGGCCGGGCTCTTGGGGGGCCTCGCCCTCACCGGCATGGGCTCGGTGGTCATCCAAGCAGTGGCTCGTGGCTATGAGGGCACGACGACCGTAGTAGCCAAGCATTATCTGCGTTGGGGTAGCGGTGTAAGTGCGACAGCGCTAGCTATTGCTTTGTATTACTACACTAGTGGCAACGCTCCACTTGCTATCGGCATCCTTATCGCCGGCATCACCATCCCACTTTCGGGTGCGTGGAGCTTATACGGCGGCATACTCTCGGGTCGCAAGGATTTTAAACATTCAACTTTGTTTTGGATTTACGGACAAGCAGTAAGCGTGGTAGCGCTTATCATAACGGCCAAGTACTCGCACAACTTTCTGGCTCTGGTAGCTGTGTACTACCTCACAAACATTCTAACCTCCTACGTCACTTACCGATATATAATCCACAAATTTAAGCCTAACCAATTTGTTGACACAAGCATGGTCTCTTACGGCAAGCATTTGAGCCTGATGAATCTTTTCGGCACGCTAGCCAATCAACTCGACAAGATTCTCGTTTTCCACTTCCTAGGCGCGGCACCCTTGGCCGTCTACACCTTCGCTTTCGCTATACCCGAGCAAATCAAAGGGAGTTATAAAAATCTCTTCAACATCGCTCTGCCCCGCTACGTCGAACTCCCGCCCGATAAATTGCGCGCAAGTATCATTGATAAAACTATCCGCCTAACGTTAGTAAGTATGCTCATAGTGACAGCATACATATTAATATCGCCATATCTCTTCCAAATCCTCTTCCCTAAATATCTTGATTCTGTTTTCTATTCTCAAATCTACATTTTGGGCTTGATCGCCATCCCGGGCATATCACTCTTTGGCACATACTTTCAAATTAAGAAGGCTACCGCCACACTCTACAAGCTAAACATCATAAGCAACATCGCCACCATCGTCCTCACCGTCATTCTCATCAGCCGCTGGGGAATCTTCGGTGCCGTCATAGAAAACGGCCTCTCCTGGCTCGTGATGCTTGTCATCAACGGCTATTACTTCGTACGAGATACAGGCATTCGTGGAAGAGGTTTGGGAGGAAGGGGACAAGGAATCGATCAACAAGTGGTTGGATAAGTCTTGCAAGAGCGGGCCAAGCCCAGAGTTTGGGGATGAAGAGGCCGTAATGCTTTTCAGCTAAAATCTGGAAATCTTGGGAGAGCACTTGCCTGTATCTACCGTACGAACGATAATCTGCAACATAGGGGGCTTGGGCGAGTTTGAAGCGGGCGTGGAGAGAGCCGGCACCAGCAAGTGAAATAATTACGTACCCCCCGCTATCCAAATGCTCGCGGATAAACGGCTGGTACTCCTGCCAAAGAGCTTCGGTCATAAAACCTACAAATAAAATTGCATCAAACTTTTCAGCCGGCACCTGTGATATTTCAAAAAAAGAGATTTTCTTATCGGATGTAAGTGCCCTCGCCTCCCCAATCATTTTTGCCGCGATATCCACGCCAACCAATTGCTTAAACTTGTTTGGCAATTTGCGCACAATCTCGCGCAACACCACCCCATCGGCAGTGCCCACCTCAAGCAGGCTCGAGCGTCCCGATCGCCCACTTAGCGCTCGGGACGCTAAGTCGCTAAGAAATTGAAGCACGAGCGCCAGACGCAGCTTAAAAAAATATTTGACATACGTATCAGTCACACCTTCGTAGCGCTTATGCGAGTACTGTGTACTCTCCTCGTTATAGTAGCGCTTTATATCTTGTCCGTAATTCATGGTTTGCGTGCAACAACATAAACATTGGCAAAAATAATTTTTGGGTGGGTTAAACTATCAAGGGGTAAAAGAATCGCTTGAAGCACCTTGACAGCAAAATTAGCCAGACGAGAATGATGTTTGTAAGGATTCAAAAAAACAAAATGCACGAATTCAGATAAAACGGTAAAAAATCCACCATACCTGCCTCCTTCAATCACACCAAGACCAGCTCGGACGCAGAAGGTAGACAATCCTTCTTGAGTGTAGCGGAAATAGTCATTCGGATCGGCGTGGTACGGCACTAAAAAAGGAGCTGAAACCAAGACGTACCCGCCAGGTTTGAGCAAGCGAGCAATTTCGCGCACCATTTGCTCTGGATCATCCACGTGTTCAAGCACTTGAGTAGAAACAATCGTATCGAAAGAACTGTCTGCAAAGGGCGTATGCAATACCGACGAAACAACATCAACGTTAGGGCCGGCCACAAAATCTAAGGTAACATACTCACTAGCCCTAGGTTTGATAAGGCCACGATATTTGGCCGTGCCCGCGCCCAAGTCAAGGGTCTTGCCGCTAATGTATTTTGCACAATGAATTACGACCTCGCGTGTTTGATTCATAATTGATTGTACCACGAGCTAAGTACCTGCATCTGTCGCTTGAGTGAAAAGTTTTGAGCAATATGCCCCCGAGCCTTTTCGCCTATTGCTCGAGCCTGCTCGGGGTTTCGCAACAACTCAATCACTCGCTCGGCAAAATCAGATGAGCAAGGGTCTGCTACATATCCTGTCTCCCCTTCCACCACCGCTTCTTTTGCCCCACCCATATTTGTAACTACCACAGGCCTCCCACTTGCCCCTGCCTCAAGCACCACAGTCGGGAATGGGTCAAGGTATACCGACGGCACAATCACCACATCGGCCGCAGCATATGCAAAAGGCATCTCATCATTCTTTAATCTAGTTTCGCCTCCGATAGCAAAAAGGTGGACATTTGGAATTTTGTCAGACACTTCCCGCATAATATTCGGCAGCACTGCCCCGCCCTTGGCCCCAGATAGGCGGCCGACCCAAAGTATAACCCGCTTACCGACCAAATTGTAACGCGTTTTAAACTCGCTAACTTTGGCTTCATCAACAAGCCAGCGCGAAACGTCAATGCCATTGTGGAGAGTAGTATTTTCTATCCCGTGTTCACGCAAAGCCTGGCCCAAAGCATCGCTAACGGCGAAAACTCTATCTACATACTTAAGATAGTGCTTAGCGACAAAATTGCGAAATGGGTTGTACCTAAAGCGAAAACGGTGCAACTCCTGCCACTTGGTTACCTGCCTCGCCGACAGGCAGGCCCGGTCACCAAGCGATTTAGCTGGGTAGAAGAGATACGTGTCGTGGGCTGTTAAAAATATTTTGGCGCCTGATTGCTTAGCTAACCTCAATACGGCGAAAGAGAATTTCTCGTGAATGTTGTGACAATGCACTATATCCGGTTTGAATTCGATTAGAGTTTTCCGGACTAACCGAATGCCGGCCAGGTTCCAGAGCATACGCCAGTTGCGGAAGCGCTCGCTGTAATCTGGCAAACTCTCCGCCGTAAGTAACCGCACTTCTCCGCCTTGTCTAGAGAGCTCCTTGCTCTGTGCTGTCGCAACATTCCCAGCTCCACCATTTGCCCTATCTGAAAAAATGAGAATCTTCATTTATCATATTCATTAATGTAGGCACCGACTGTCTTCTCCCAACTGAATCTGCTTGCCCACTCTTTCGAGTTTGCGTGAAGTTTTTCGTAATCTCCCGACAAAATTTTGTTGACTGCTTGGGCTATCTCGCCCGGTTCGCCAGAGGGCACAGCATAACCATTGTAACCATCGCTCATAGCTTCGGCCACACCTGAATCACATGAGCCGACAGCGGGCAAACCAAACGAGGCCGCCTCAAGGGCCACCAGGCCAAAACCTTCGACATGATCGCCCAAGCGCCGCGATACAAGAAGAAATACGTTTGCAAGTGAGTAGAGGGCGGCGAGTCGTGCATCAGTACCGGCATCGGGAACATATATCACATTCCTGCCATGTTCTATGCTCTCAAGATACGCGATGTCCCTATTCACCCCCGTCATAATATACAGCATGTTTGGATAATCTTTTTTTAAACTACTCACGGCTTCGGCCACATCCTTCTGCCCTTTGCGGGCCTCCACGGCACCGACGGTAAGCAAAACCGGACTGCGCCCTGCAATCAAGTTCTTGGCCCAAGTCAAATCTTGTTCGCTCGGAACGGGAAGGGGCGACAGACCTAGGTAGACGGTAATTATTTTGTTAGTTTTTATTTTTTCACGAACTAATTTTGCCACATAGTTTGAAATTGCAAAAACTTTGCTCGCCCGGGCGTAAACGCAAGCGACAATGAAACGTTTAACGAGGTTCGAAAGAGGGGCGACCGAATATGTGCCTACGGCGTTGATAAACAACTTTTTGTTGGTACCCAAAACTGCTCCCAAAGCGTAGAGGCCAAAGGGCCAGGTATCAAGGGCGTGCACAATCTCATACCCCCTCGCCGCACGTCTGGCGCGAAGACAGTTGCGCATAAAATCGAAAAAACTTCTAGGCTTCGGTAATTGTTCTGCCGTAAGTTCCGCCAGACGAAGACCGCGCCGTTTCATTTCGTCGATCACCCCACGAGAGTAACGCCCCCAGCCGGTGTGTGGATCAAGATTATCGGTTATATAAAGTATTTTCATATTTTCCACCATTTATTCTCGAAAGATAGCTTAACCTTATGCTTACCAGCCGGAACAAAGACCGCTTGCAAAATGTAATTAGCCCGATATATCGGCGTTGCTCGGTTGTCGACATATGCCTGCCAACCCAATACATTCGCGTTTGCTATAACCAGCCAGCCACCAGTTTGGTTATCCGTCTCCAGTTGGATTTCTTGGTCAGCATATTTGACAATAACCACCTTAGGCTTGGTAACGAGCTCTTTTTCGGCACCACTACAAACATCACACTCGATATAGGTTATTTTTGAAAAGTCGTGACCTGGTCGCAATGTCTCCGCAAGATTCTCTATGTCATTATTCTCGCGCAGAAATTTAACTTTTTGGGCAAAGTAAACGCGTGGCAATACGTCCTTGTTCTCATATAGATATAGGGGTACTTCATATTTTGTAAAAGTACTACTTGCCACGAGGAGGAACCTGCCATTAGTAATCTCGCTTGGCGTCACAACATATTTTGCGTTCAACATTGATAGGAGGTAACCTTTGTCCTCAATATTTGCTCGCTTCTCGTCATTAAGATAAAAATACACCACTTCCTGTACTTTGCGATCAGCATTTGCTTCTAGCCCGCCAACTAACTGGACATAATTGGTATTGCCGATTAATCCTTCTTGAGCAAACAATTCACCTTCGTAAGATTCATCTGGATGAAGAGCAAGAATCTTCTGATATTGGGCACTCGTCACGCCGTAGCTAAATACTCTGAAAGAATTCATGTCTTTTTCCTTCTGTTCAATCACCTTCACAAAAAATGGTTTATCCAACAATGATACGTCCGCATACTTAATCTGCGAAAAGCCGGCGATACTTAGTTCGAGGATAAGTAACGCAACAAGTAATTTTCTGAACTTGTCTCGACCAATTTCTTTACGTCTAGAAATAATAATGTAGCTGGCAATAAGAGTTGCGAGCAAAATGAGAAGTTTCGGATTCCCTAGGCTTATATTTTTAAACAATCCTTTGGCCATGACCTCAATCAACGAATGGTAGTACTGAAGAGGCAGTCCGCTGGTATGAACAAACAACTTCACATCAAAATAATCTTTAACTAAACTTACCAAAAACTGGCCAAGAGTTAAATAAAGTATGTTTAGCAAAACCAAAAGTGACGCCAGCCATATTAGAATTTTCTTAATGACGCGGGCGTAACGGTCAACTAACTCACTTTCGAAGTTGGTGGTGACATAGCGAAATCCGATGCCAGCAAGAACGGCAACAGCCAGATTGGCGATATGTATCCAGCGTACCGATTGCGATATATAACTTAGCCCGGGCAACTGCTTGAATATCCAAGCGGTTGGCGAAAACTTTAGCATAAGACTGAAAAAGAAAATATAAAACAAAGTAAAAAATGTAACATAACTATCCTTTCTCCAATAATGAACAACTGCTAGTAACGCCAAGAAAAGAGCAATTACGCCAACAAATGGCAAAAATTCTTGCCTGGACCAAATAATTGAATTAAAACTTGGCAAAACAAAACGAGCGAGATCAACCAACGACATATAGTCGTAGCTAAAATTAGTAACCCGAGTAGTCTGGCCAAAGTATAAAAGAAAACTTGAAAGCTGTGGCCAGCCGATAATAAAACCGCCAACAAGGCCAAGCAGATAGAGCCAAAGAACCTTCAGGCTGGCTAGAAAAGACTTCTGCCTATCAAAGTGGCGCCAGCAAATCCAAAATGAGTACACTAAGCCACCGACGAATGCCATAACAATGGCTTCATAGTGTGCGCCGAGGAACGCGTAACCAAACAACAGTGGCAAAGCAACTGCGTAGCGCGATCTACCAATACTTACTTTTGCGAGAATCCAAAAGATGGCAGGTAAGAGAAATACCGCGTTTGTTATCGTGACGGAATTTAACCAAAAGACATTAAACTGACTGAATACATACACAAGCGATGACATCGCCGAAGATTGTTCGTCGAGATCCAAGGCCCGAACAAAGAGATAGAAAAAAATGCCCGCAAAGATAAAATCCGCGAGCAAGATGAAATGATAGGCCGTAACGTAATCAAATATTTTATATACAATCAAATACAGAGGATTGAAATAGGCGTAATGGAAGGAGGATTGCCACGGGAAACCCAAGTATAAATTTGGATTCAAAGCAGATAGATAACGCGACCCCATAAACTCCGCCGCTGGATACGAAAAGTGAATCGCGTCCCCATTTAGAAAAATCTTATTTAATAGGAACAGTGGGCTAAAAATAACCATGGTGGGCAAGGCCAGATAATAAATTAAACGCTTCATATTTTGAAGTATAGCATCATCATTGCACCCGCAAAAATAATTTGATAATATGCCACTACATATGAGTTTTAACCCGCTTAAAGACAGCGCCGACAAAGACAGGCCGGATTTGTGGGATAATTACTCACAGGGCTTCGCCTCGATAGCAAGTGCTCCAAGCTCACAATCGCGCCTAAATGGTGACATACACCTCTGTAATACATACTTACGATCAGACAAAAAACAGGGCAAAATTTTGAAACTTGACCTCTGGGATGAAGCGCATCACACCGCGACAATTGGCCATATCCACCAAAATTATGATGAGGTGCACGCAATCGATATCTCACCAGACGTAACACGAAAAGCACTCGAGCGTTTAAAAAAAGCGGGAATTAATGTTGAGGGCATAGTAGGAGACATGCGAGCTTTGCCATACGAAAACAACTTCTTTGACTATATCTTTACCATGGGCACGATCGAACACATCCCCGAACCTATTATGGCCATGCGCGAAATGTACAGGGTACTAAAGCCCGGTGGCAAGGCCGTGGTAGGCGTGCCCTATAAATACGAGTGGTTTGGTAAATCTATTGCCTTGGATATTCTGGCCTATCTAGGTATTAAGGAAGATGGCCGAGAATTTAGTTTTGGATGGAAACAGTTATCGAGTGAGCTTGAGAGTTGTGGATTCAAGGTAATCGCGCGAGATGGGCCGTATTTTATGCCTTGGTTTATCCGGGCCACAGATTGGTTTTTCGCCCAACACATGCCTGCTGGGTTCGTTATTACCAAACCGTTTATCTGGATGTCGGATTATTTAAGTAAATCCAAATTTCTTCGATCGCGCAGTAGTCTTATTGCCGCAATAGTACAAAAGCCGACCCTAGATAGAAAGCTGGCCGCCAATCTTGCCAAACAATACGGAACTCCCCTATTCGTAACACACAAGTCGATAATTCGTGGAAACGTCAAAAGATTTCGCGCTGCCTTAAGTAAATACCGTGGTGACTATACCCAATGCTACTCCGCCAAAACTAATTCCCAACTCGAGGTCTTGCGGACTATGCGAACGGAAGGTGTTGTGGCCGAAGTATGCTCATTGCTCGACATGAGGAGCGCGCTTGCGGCCGGCTACACGGGAGAAAATATAATTTACGAAGGGCTCACTAAAACAGACGCGGAGCTCGAGCTGGCCGTGGCAAATAAGGTAAGAATCATAAACGTTGAGTCAATGGACGAAGCCACGCGTCTTGAGAAGACAGCCGCCCTGCACAAGCTACGCATTAACGTAGGTATCAGACTTGCCTTCCCCTCGAAGACGGGGGTAAAGTCACTTTTGGGAGTAACCTATGATCGCTTCGGCACCAGCGTTAAGAACGGGGAAGCAATGCGGGTGGCAGACTTTATCTTGCAAAGTAAATATCTCAATCTTGTGGGGTTGCATTGTCACACAGGCTCTAACCAGCGCACAACAGAGAAGTATTTAACCGGCGCTGGACTCATTGTGGATTTTATGAAGGAGCTCAAAGACAAGCGTAATGTGACAATATCATTAATCAATTTAGGTGGAGGTATCGGTTTGCAAAACGTAAGATTCTACTCGATGTTCGACCTTGGAAAAAATTTCATCAAAAATATCTTTGGTTTGCCGATTGAGTATGACACCAGCAAACCACTTAATCTCGAGCTTATCGCGAGCGCGATTGTCGAGAAACTGCATACCAAACTTGACGAGCACAGACTCGCTGCGCCACTCCTTATGATGGAGCCCGGCCGAGCGCTTGTGGGAGATAGTACGGACCTCGTTTTGTCGGTGCTCAATACTAAGCGCACCGACGTGCGAGATTGGATAATTGTTGATGGGGGAACCAACCTTTTGCCCGTGCTCACCCTGTTCTCTGAATATCACAATATCGAAGTTTGTGTTGACTCTAAAGATAGGAGCAAGAAATCACTGGCCGGCCCATTGCTCTACTCGGCCGACATAGTTGCCTCTAACCGCCTAATGCCGGAGACTAAGATTGGCGATGTTGTGATTGTGCGCGATGTCGGCGCATATTGCATTGCCCAATCAAACCAATTCTTGTATCCACGAGCCGCAACCGTAATGATTGACGGCCAGAAATCGTACCTAATCCAGCGCAGAGAAACGGTTGAGGATGTGCTAACGCGTGATGTTTTGACCAACCCGTAGATACTCGCGCAACCAATCCAACATCACCGTGTGGACCGCGACCATCGGCTCTGGTAATTTATCGAGTGGGAACCACGCTTGGTTTGCTTTTACTTTAGGCTGTTCCTGAAGAGAAAGTTCAAGCAAATGAAGCTGGTTATGTGACGGGCCGTGCTTCTCATGTGGGAAATCGAAAGTGTAAAGCTTGCGGGCGGCCGAAACATCAAGGCTCGGCAATTCCTGCTCACCGAGCCGATGCAGAGCCTCAACATCAGCTTCTCCAGCCACAATAATAGTGCCATTCATATGCCATTGCAGAGCATAAAACGGATCGTCCGCCGGGCGCCGTTCCAGAAGGATCTCCAGACTAGCATCCTCTCGTTGTCTAATAACCGCCAACTCAATTGACACCACTCCAAACTTGGCTGATTTAGCATAGAAAGCTCGCGGGGGCATCCTCTGTCCAAGTTCAACTTTTTCAGTCAAAGCACTCCACTCATCCCACTCTTTTTCCGTCAACGCCATAACCACAGAATACAGAGGGGTAACCATTATGTAAAGTAGCAAAAACGAATCGGTCCCGAGCGCCTGCCACTATTGGCTAAGGCGCTCGGGACCGGGAAAACAGCGCTAGGGGTTGATGTCGTCGGCGGTGATCTCGCCCACGACCAGGATGTCCTGGGTGAAGCCCTCGCACTCTACCTTGTAGTGCGGGGACTTGTGCTCGAACCAGGGCGAGGCGGGGTTCACCCGGCCCACGTGCTTGGCCACAAGGGCGATGCCGACGAGGTGGGACGGCACGATGCCACCCTTCTGCATGGGCTTGAGGGCCATCGCCCCGTCGACACCGAACCAACCATGCCCCTCTTTGCCGATGGGATCACCCTCCACCTGGGTGGCGAAGAGTTGGCAGTTGATGTCACTGCCACGGGGCGAGAGCAGGGGCACAATGGTCCCGACGAGTTCGATGGTGCGCACTGGGGCCGCACCCAGCTCCTTGCGAATCACCCGCCGGATACCACCGATGTGGTACTCGCGGAAGGTCATCAGGCCACCGGTGTAGTGCCACTGGCCGTTGAACACGTCGGCCGAGTTCTCCTCGATGTTGCGCATGGCGAGACGGAACTGAAGCGCGCCGTTCATCCACCTATATACCACGATCTCGGGCGAGACGCGAGGACTGCGCTTGATGTCCTCGTTGAAGACGTCAAGCGGCAAGTTGCCACCGTTTTGCCGCTGATGCTCGGCCATACGCCTCTGGGCCCAAACGCACACCGACATATCATCCGCCGACATTAACTTGCGATCCTCGGCCATCTCTGACCTCCTTTCAACTTTGTCTGTGGTAGCGATACCCCAGGGTTAGGATGATGACTGTGAGCGTGGCAAGAAACGAAAGCAACTGGCCCCAAAAGAGCGACCAGGTACTCGTGACCCAACCATGCGCGGTGAACACTGCCTGAATGAAGGCGAACATGAGGAACGAAATCACTTCGATGCTCTTGGCATCTTTCGTTCTCCAAATCTTGCGGACCTGTAGCCACATGGCCAGAGCCCCCAAGAAGTTCGCCGCCCACATAACGTTTGCTAGTGTCAAAAGTCGCAACATGGCGACACCTCCAATCTGAAACTAAGTTATCATACTATCATATCCTTGTCAAATTTTCGTCTGTCTCGATTCTCTGGCTATAGCAAGTAAATCGAGACAAAGTGAGATAAGGTTTGTGAGCAAGATAAAACGAATTTAGCCTTCAATAAGCAACTTGGCTTTGTGTTGAAGTTCTTGTAACTTTGGGGCACTCAAGCGACCAGCAATGGTGGCCTTGCGCGCTTGCCAATCGATTGTGCGCATTTGATCCGCCAAGACCACGCCAGTTAATCCTTGCGCCTCAACTGAAACTTCAAACGGGTAGCCTTTGGCGATATTCGTTATTGGGCAAACTAGAGCAAGACCTGCCTTCACGTTGTATGACTTGGGCGAGAGAACGACGGTGGGACGACGACCCTTTTGCTCGTGGCCTTTGGTTGGATCAAGAGTGATCCAAATAATGTCGCCTCGCTCGGGCGCCTGCCCTTGCTTGGTTACCATACCTCTTTGCCCACCTGCTTGCCCCAACTAAACTCCTGATGGAGATTCTTCTTGCTTATTTTACCCACCATTGCCTTTAAGCTAAGTCGGGGTGCAGACAGAGGCTCGAGCATTATATTTTCTTTGGCGGCCACAATGCGCACTGAAGAACCTTGTCGCAAGCCGTATCTGCGGGTCAAATCTAGTGGCAAGCGTACTCCCAGACTGTTACCCCATTTTTGTATCGTCGTCGACATGTTATTGATTAAATGTATATACATAAGTATACACAAGGCTACGACCGAAAGCAAGGCTTGCGGAAGAACGCGAGACGGGGCATAATAGAGCAACTCAAATGATACAGAGAACAAAGAAAAAAACACATAAGGAATTGGAAGCTCTCGCGGCTCGGGCGCGGCGGCACATTGTGGCTATGCATTACGATAGCCAGACGGGTGAGTCGGGGTCGGCTCTTTGCATTGCCGACTTACTGGTGACGCTTTATTTTAATATTTTAGATATTGACCCAAAACGGCCGGAACATCCAGAGCGAGATAGATTTATTTTATCCAAGGGTCACGGGGCGGCGGCCCTCTACGCCGCTATGGCCTTGCGGGGCTACTTCCCAGAATCTGATTTGAAGCGCTATCGAGTGGATGGGGGCAAGTTCCATTGTCACCCGTGCCGTGACGCGGCAGCGGGCATTGAGGTCTCAACTGGCTCGCTTGGCCACGGTCTCTCTATTGCTCTGGGTATGGCCAAGTCTATGCGGATGGAATGCTCGAGTAAAAAAGTTTTCATATTAGTGGGTGATGGCGAGTGCAACGAGGGCAGTATATGGGAGGCGGCACTCTTCGCCTCCACTCACAAACTTAGTAACGCCATCGTTATCCTCGACAACAACAAGTTCCAAGGCTTCGGGGCAAGTAAGGAGGTACTAACTATGAATCTGGCTCGCAAGTGGTCGGCCTTCGGTTGGAACGTTTTGCGTATCGATGGCCACAGCATACCCGAGATCGAACGCTCTTTGCGCGAAGCCAAGGATGAAACAACCCGGCCAACGATTGTGATCGCCGACACCATCGCCGGTAAAGGCGTGCCACATATCGAAAACACTTTGGGCGCCCACTACTACATCCCCGACGAAGCCACATATCTCGCCAGCTTAAATGCGTAATGATTTTGTAAAACAGACGCTCATTGAGATGGAGCGGAACAGGGATATTATTTTTCTCACAGGTGATTTAGGTTTCAACGCCCTCGAACCTATCCGCGATAAGTTCCCAAAGCGCTTCATCAATGCTGGCATCGCCGAGGGCAATATGATTGGCCTGGCGGCGGGGCTTGCTCTCACCGGCAAAAAGGTCATTTGCTACTCTATCGCTTCCTTCCTCACTATGCGACCTTATGAGCAAATTCGCACTGACGTGTGTTACGACAATTTAGATGTCAAACTCTTCGCTCCGGGTGGGGGTTACAATTATCCCACTCACGGTGTCACTCACCATACCATCGAAGACGTGGCCATTATGAATGTGTTGCCCAACATGACGGTGGTCTGCCCGGGCTACAGCTGGGAGGCGCGCGAGGCTACCAGTGCTCTCATCCGTCACAAAGGCCCCACCTATATGCGCCTCTCCAAATCTCCGGGCGAGCATTACCAACACAAAAGTTGGAAGTTCCAACTCGGCAAAGGCTACGAAGTGCGCAAAGGCAAAGACGCCGTGCTTATCTCAACCGGCAATATCCTCGATATGGTCCTAGCAACAGCAGAGTTGATAGAAAAGAAATCAAAAAAGAAAATCCGAGTAGGAGTAGTAAGCATGCCGTGCCTCAAGCCCATTGATCAAAAACTAATTAAAAACCTCGCCAAGCAATACCCGCTTATCTGCACTATTGAGGAGCACAGTATGATAGGAGGGCTGGGTAGTATTGTAGCAAGCCTCCTCGGCCAATCTCCAGTCTCCAGCAAATCCAGATTCCAGATGTTTGGCATACCTGACCTATTCATCAAGGACGTGGGTAGTCGCAATTACTTATTGGCTAAAGTGGGGCTGGAGCCTAAAGTATTGTCCGGCCAAATTTTAAAATTGTTAAAATAAGTGGTATGAAAATATTAATCACAGGCACAAGATCAGGCATAGGTAAAGCGACAGAGCAGTATTTAGCAAAGCAGGGTCACGACATTCGAGGCATCACCGGCCACAAAGCACTCGACGTTAGCGATAGACAAGCTGTTGGGACATACTGTCGAAATCTGCGAGCTACAAACTGGCTACCCGACGCGGTGATATTAAACGCAGGCATCTTCCCAGACGATGTGGGTTCGGGGTTTAGTCGGGCAAACTTTGACAAGACATTTGCGATTAATGTGGGTGGGGCTATCAACTTCATCGAAGAACTACTGCCAGATATGCTAACACGTGGCAGTGGTCACTTCATCGGCATTGCCTCTACCGCGGCTTTTAGACCGAATGCGCTCGCCATAAGTTACCCGGCAAGCAAGGCGGCCCTCGGGCTTGCAATGCGTGGCTTTGACCTGCATTATAGAGATCGGGGCGTAGCGTTTAGCACAGTGTACCTGGGACCCATAGCCACAGAAATGTACGAGGGTAAAAAATCAACCTTCGTGCCAAATCCTGAAGGAGTAGCGATTATGCTATGTAAGCTACTAGCAAGCAAGAAGACCGTTGTATATTATCCCTTTTTCCCCACTATGCTCTCGCGCGTGTTAACACACTTCTCTGATAACACTTACCTGGCTATACGTAAATATTTGCTAAAATAATAATATGCTTACAAACAAACGAATCTCTGTGGTAGTTGTATGTTATGGTGATGAGGGCAACATCGAGGCGCTCTATCATCGTCTCTCGGCCACCCTTTCGGCTCTTACACCTTCCTACGAGATTATTTACGTGAACGACTCAAGCCCAGATAAATCAGAGGTGGTTTTGCGAACTCTTGCAGCCAAAGATAAAAACTTAACCGTTATAAATCACGCCCGCAACTTTGGTGCCCAAGCGGGCTTCACCTCGGGCATGATCCAGGCCACTGGTGATATTGTGGTGCTTATGGATGGGGACCTGCAAGATCCACCTGAACTCATCGAGGATTTTGTGAGCAAGTGGCAGGAGGGTTACCAAGTTGTCTATGGGGTGCGAGCCAAACGCGAGAAGAGTATGGGTAAAATTACGCAGTGGATCTACCATATGTTTTATGTAATCTTCCAAAAGATGGCATATATGAGGATACCGACCGATGCCGGTGAGTTCTCACTTATGGATCGGGTGGTGGTTGATCATATCAATTCTATGCCTGAACGCGACCGCCTTATCCGTGGTTTGCGGGCTTGGGTGGGATACAAAAGCACCGGCATCCCTTATGTGCGACCCGAGCGTTTTGACGGACGCAAATCAGTTTCCACCAAGGGTTTCATCGCCGGCATTCGTTGGGCACGTAAGGCCATCTTCTCCTTCTCTTATAAGCCAATGGAGTACATCACCCACTTGTCGCTTGTCATGATGTTCTTGGCTTTGCTTGGCATTGTGGCCTACATCCTCTTGTTCCTAATCAAGGGCGCGCCGGCCGGTTTCGCCACGCTCGTTGTGGTCATTTTGTTCTTTTCGGCTGTGCAGCTCTTGGGTATCGCGACACTGGGGGAATACGTAAGTAGGATCTTTGAGGAAGTTAAAGGCCGTCCGCGATTCATCATTCGCGATATAGTGAACGATCATCGCAAAGTGGACGATAGCAAGTAATCAATTATATATGAAGGGGGTACTTTTAGCGGGAGGCCAAGGCACACGCATGCGACCTGTAACAATCACGGTCAACAAGCATCTTTTCCCCGTATATAATCAACCAATGATTTTTTACCCATTGCTCTCGCTCCTGCGGGCTGGTGTTAATGAAGTGATGATTATCACATCGCCGGAACATCTTAGCGCTATAAAGTCTGTCATCCTGCACGGTCATAACCAGGGACTCTTTGGCAAGGCCACCATTGATTACGGACTCCAACTCAAACCAAATGGCCTAGCTGCGGCACTGGCGATTGCTCGTGAATTCGTAGGTAACGAGTCATGCGCCCTAATATTTGGCGACAACATTATCGAAGATGACCTGGCCACACATTTTCAAAGTTTTACTGATGGGGCAATGATTTTTCTCAAAGAGGTTGAGCGACCACAAGACTTTGGCGTACCCAGGATGAAGGGTGATCGAGTTCTCGAACTAATCGAGAAGCCAGCTAATCCCCCGAGCAATTTTGCCGCCATCGGGGTGTATATGTTCGACAACACTGTGTTTGGGCGCTTTGATAAGCAAAAACCGTCTGCCCGGGGCGAATATGAGATTACTGATTTGCTTAATACATATATCCCCGAATCTAAATTACGCGCAGTCAAATTATATGGAGAATGGTTTGACGTGGGCACCTTTGATCGCCTGCATGAAGCGGCCGCCTTTATTCGCAAGAAACTAAGCGATCAGAATGGTCAGACGAAATCGTAAAACTATTTTCGTCACTGGAGGGTTAGGCTTCATTGGTAGTAACTACCTCAATCTGTTTGTGCCCAAAAATCCTGCGACTTTGTTTATAAATATAGATTGTCTGACCAATGCTGGCAGTCTTCACAATATCAAAGTAAATAAAAACAGAAACTATGTCTGGGCGAAAATAAACATCTGTAATAGAACGAGACTTGAAAAGCTTTTTAAAAAATATCGGCCGATTGGAGTAATCCACTTCGCGGCCGAAAGTCACGTGGACGTATCACTCAAAAACCCCCAACTTTTCATAGACACAAACATCACAGGGACTCACAACCTCCTGTCTTTGTCACAAAAGTACAGCGTGAAAAGATTTTTGCAAGTCTCAACTGATGAAGTGTACGGTGCCCTCGCAAGCAAGAGGGTCAAGGCCTTTACTGAAGAAAGTCAACTTGCCCCCAATAATCCCTACAGCGCCAGCAAGGCGGCAGCCGAGCATTTGGCTAGGGCTTATTGGAAGACGTTCGGCCTGCCTGTCATCATTACCCGCGCTTCAAATACTTATGGGCCCAATCAAGACAAGAGCAAACTTATGCCCCTATTCATCTCGAGACTGCTCGCGGGCGAATCTGTGCCCCTCTACGGTAAAGGCTTGCAGAGACGCGAATGGCTCTACGTGGCAGATCACGCCCGCGGTGTCGACACAGTTTACCGCAAGGGCAAAATTGGCGAAGTCTATAACATAGGCGGTAGCACTGAACTCACAAATTTAGCATTAACCAAAAAACTCCTTGCCCTAACAGGCCGAGGATCGAGATTAATAAATTTTGTACCAGATAGACTAGGCCACGACTTCAGATACTCCCTCAACTGTTCAAAAATAAAACGCGAGCTCGGGTGGCAACCTAAAATACCTTTCGACATTGGTCTTAAGAAGACTACCGTCTTTTACTCGCAACAATAAAACGTAAATCATTTTTCAAACCCAGTCGGTGGCCGAGATAAGAAGCAAGTACCAGAACAAACGAGATTCCATACTGACAACTCTTCCAAAAACCTATCATAGACGCTTCAGGGAAATAGCGGGTGGCGATGGGCATCTCAAGGATTTTAAAGTTAAACGAACGGAGCTGGGCAATAATCTCGGTATCAAAGACGAAATTGTCGGAATTTTGTTCTAAGGGAACTTTGTCAAAAACTTGTCGACCGTACGCGCGCAAACCCGAATGATACTCGCTAAGATGTAGCCCTAACGCCAGATTCCCCAATTTGGAAAGAGCAATATTGGCAACATACTTCCACAGAGGCATGCCACCAGATCTAGCACCGCCGGGGATCATCATCCGGGAGCCAAAAACTGCGTCAGCTCGACCTTCGGCAATCGGCCGAATAACATCTGGGACATAGTAAGGGTCGTATTGGAAGTCAGGATGCACCATCACCATAATATCCGCGCCTAGCGCAAGGGCCTCCTTGTAGCACGTCTTTTGGTTGCCCCCATAACCGGTGTTGGCCTTATGTACGAAAGTTTTAATCCCAAGAGATCTAGAGAGTTCAGCCGTGCCGTCGCCAGAGTCATCATCAACTAATATAATATCGTCCACCCACTCTCGAGGGATGGAGTCCAACGTTTGTTTCAACGTCTTAACCGCGTGATACGCAGGCAAGACTACAACAATTTTTTTATTGGGGAATTTCTGTGACATGGAGATAATTGGTAATATGCGTAACCAGCAAAAATAAAGTAGAAGGGGGTCAAGAACAGTCTATGGCGAGCTTCTACTCCCACTGTCATATTAGCTACCAAAGCCATCGAATACAAGATAAAGAAAAGGTACAACAAAACACCTACCCGTGAGCTCTGGTTCTCGCGCCAAGATTTGTAAGCACCAAAGAGCGAGAGTACGAAGATCAGAGTCCACAAGACTCTTGTTAAAAGAGACACAAACACGTAAGCCTGACGTGACTCAATAACCCCATATACCAAAAGCGGATATTGATAATTGCCCGAACCAAAGAACGTGGCAAGACCCAAAACATAATTCTTAACATAGTGAAATGGATACTTCAAAATAATTTTAAAAGCTGGGCCAATGAGCACCCCGTGATTATAAAAGCTTGCCATATCCCGAGGCTCACGTAAAAGCGTTTTAACTTCCTCGCGCATTTGAATCTGCATCCGGGGATATGGCACATTCTCGGCAGATGAACGCACGCCAGCGGCAGTAATATCATATAGTTGTCGCTCTATGCCAGAAGCAAACCCAAAAACACCGAATTCGAGCATATTTCGTATCTTCCAAGGCAGAAGTACTAAACCAAACAAGCCAATGAAGACAACACAGTAGAGCGCAGATTTTTTGATCTGGTTGCGATCCCAAACATAGCCTGCGAGCAAAAGAAATGCAGGTATGAGGATGTAAAAAAACATTCCGATCGGACGAACGTAATTAAGTAAGCCAAAACAGATTGCTGAAAAGGCAAGAAGTTTAACCTCACGCTTTTGCCAAAACTTGAGCAGTAGGTAGGTAGCAAGGATAAATATGAGGGCGGCAAAAGTATCTGATAGAAAAATTATGCTATAAAAGGCTCCCAGAGGTTCAAGGGCGAGCCCAAGGCCAGTTAATGTTTTCACTTTCTCGCTCATACCTAGCAAGCCAACTATGCGCATAGAAATTATGGGGACAAACGACACTAGGATAATCTGGACGAGAGAGGCCAGCCAAATTGGTAAATTAAAATAGATGAACGGAACTAGGAAGGCCGAGAGACCAGGCGGCCGAGCGCTTTCAAGCAACGGGTAGAGGGTTGTTGTAAGCGCATGGTGCTCGATAAGATAACCCGCCATATTATAATAATCTGGCGCGTCACCAAAGTTTCTTATCGTGTAGCTACCCACTGTGGCCAAAATTACAACAAGCAGGAGGATTCTGAAACCAAGGGCTATAAAATAAACCTTTTTTTCGCTCATAGTTTAAAAGTATATATCACAACTTTATCTTGCTCAAATATTTGTTTAAGACTTTTGTACTGATCTAGACTCCAGTTGGGGTCGCGCTTCTTATCCCAGACGACATAGTCAAGGCGATATTTATTGAGCTCACTCTCAAAAGGACGTGAGACAAAAGTTTGATAATCTGCCACCAACTTATCAAACGTGCTGTCGGGAAAACAACCGAACGAGCCACAGGTAGCCCGCCAATACTGGCCTTCATAAACATACTGACCCATCTCGTCACGATGCGCTTGTAGATATTCACGAGCTCCAGTCGTGCGCACTCCATCCAAATAAATCTGGGTGAAATAATTATGTTCAAGACGCTCTATTGGCACGGGGTAAGACATTGCGTGCAAAGCCCCGTAAACATAGTTATGGGTGTATATGGGGACACTTTCAGATAATCCCCTGCTCGAGAGTACCACGTCATCTTTGCTTGTGTTGGTGTTCAACCATCGGAAAGCGCTCATCCATCTCTGCCTATCGGTGAATTCACCACTCCAAAAGCGATAGGACGAAGCCTGCACTCCTGTTGCATGAGCAATTACCACAATAAAAACAACCCCTACTACCATGGCTCTAATATAACGATACGCCACAGTGCTTCTAGAAAGTTGGCCCAACAGATACCACAATAATACCCCAGCCGTTAATAACAGGATTGGGATATTAGTCATGAAGTGAAAATGGTGTTGTTGGACCTCCATGCCTGTAAACACCTGCTGGTTACTGGCGATAAGTCCGGCAAGTAAACATGCGAAAAGAAAAGCAAGTTGTCGAGGTAAAGTAATCTTTTTGCTCCGCAAGAAATACCAAACTCCAGCCAAGATAATCAAGGGCGCAAGAATAACTTTTTCAACAATTATTCGGTGAGTAGAAACGAAGTTTTTTGCGATATTAGCCGTATCCACGCTCCCCTGCCCGAGTGTGCCATATACGCCCACAAGGAATGGGACAGAAATTATCGTCCCGATAATTAATGCCAAAACAAAATTCTTAGCAAGAGCATACTCCTTACGTACAACAGCGGTGATAATCATCACACAAATTAAAATAGTCAGGAAAACCCAAAAATAGAAATATAGGTAACTAATTATGCCCACCAATACACCCAGCAAAATTGCGTGCAATCTCTTGTTGTCTTCGAGAAGCTTCCATACTAAGTAAAGCCCGAAGAAAAAGAAAATGGCTGTGACAGAGGGGTAGATTGGCCTGTCATAAAACAAAAAGCTATTAAAGCTACTCTGCCAATGGAAAATCGTGTTCAATACCGGCTCAATTTCTAGACGAGCTATTTCGTTACCCAATTCCACAACAATTGCCACCAACACTCCCCCTACGGCGCTTTTGGTCAAACTCTTGCCAAGCACGAAAAGAACTATAAAAAGTAAAGCGGTACTGAAAAACTTAATAGCAAGCGCGATAGAATCCATTGATAAATTAAGCACCCGCCCACTCCAGCCGATTAACGTATCGAGTACTTGGTAGCGGAAGCTAATGCCTTGGTCACGATTCTCATAGATATAAGGATTGGCGAAAGCGCTCTTGCCCACCCTTGCTTGATTGACAAAAGAGAGGTAAAAATCCTCATCATAAGCCCCCGCCATATGCACCCCTTGATACTCCCCGCCCAATTGTTGTTCAAAATAAATATAAGGTGCAACGTGCAAAACACCAGCCAACAAAGCAACGAGCAATACCCACCAATAACACTTAAGAACGTTTGCCATATTTACCACGAAGATTTCGCGTAAACACCTCTGCTAGACCCCGAAGCGAACGGAATGAGTCTCGGACGGGTCGCACCCGCGAATCTCTGTCATCTGACCAAGTGACTGGCAGTTCAAGTAAATGCCATCCTCTTTTCCTGGCAGCAAATACAATTTCTGCTTCTGCCACGTAATGATTATCGAACTGGTGCTTAAAGATATCCTGGGCCACTTCTCGGCGAAACATTTTAAATCCAAGGGTAAAGTCGTGGATGTGCCAAGCCCAAAACAAAAATTTGGTAAGATAGATGAAACCGTATCCAAGAAATACGCGCAGAAATGGTTGCGGGTAGGTTATAATCGAACCCTTCATCTCACGACTGCCGATTATTACATCGATCTCTTTGTTGTTGCGAAGTACATTGAGAAAACGTTCGAACGCTTCCAAGGACACACTGCCGTCAGCATCGGATTCTAAAATATACTCCCCTTTTGCATTCAATACTCCCTCTCTTATACTAGCCCCTCGTCCTCTATTGGGGTGGTGCGAAACAAGCCTAAGCTCAGGGTACTTTCCCATCAAGCTCTCTACAATTAATTTAGTTTTATCTTTGCTACCATCATTTACTATCAAGATTTCAAATATAATGTGCCTATCTCTTAAAAAAGCGGTGGTACGCGTAAGTGTGGGGACAAGGCGGAATTCCTCATTGTACGCGGCGATAATGACGCTTAATTCTAGCATAGGACACATTATACTGGTTAAAACCTAAGTTGGCGAGGCAAAAAAAACCCCACCGGTGGCGGTGGGGTCAGGACACTGAAGATCTGAGGATCGATGGTGGTAAACCACTCTGTCCCATAGAATGCTCAAACTGCACCCCTGGCACGCCAGCATAGAAGGGGATGCTAAGCTCGGCCCGCACTGTTGCTTCCAACCGGTCCCGCTCAATCACAAGTTGCTTGCGACTAAGCTCGTCGGTGAAGACGAACGCGTGGTACTCTCCCGGCTTGCCCTTGTAGTACTCGGCGTGCTCATCGAAATTCGGATTGTCTTGATAGAGACGATCGCCGGTGCGCTTGAAGGTGTAAACCCATGTGCCGTCACCAACCTCTTCGGCCTCGTCGTAATAGGGCGTCCCCGGATAGCAGGTGATGACCGTTACGTCGAGGTCGTCGGG
>DATDSR010000026.1:0-18960 GCA_036517855.1 Minisyncoccota bacterium
ATACAGCAAAGGCCTTGGGGATGGCGGGCGGGGTGGGCGGTACTCCGCACACAGGCGGAGACGCACCGATTTAGTAGCAGGGTTTAATCACAGCGGTGTCGTCTCGAAGTAAGTTCGAGCCGACTCGTAGATACTCCACAAAAGACACGACAACCTGCCCTGCGGCAGGTTTTGTGCTTTTGTGGAAGGCACAGTGATGCTCCGCAAGCTTGCGGAGCCACGAGTCAGGGTCGTGAAAATTTTGATTCGACGGAATCAAAATTATTCCTGACCACAATAAATATGAATCGCTACAACACAACCAATTTCCCAAGGACCATCCCTGCCAATCAGTCCGGCTGTAGAACTTGGAGAGGGCTCGCCCACGCGAGCCCTCTTGTTGGAGAACGAAATGTGACCTAGTTCCGCTTGGGTGGCGGGAGACCCCTTGCCTTGAACATGCGGGGCGTGTAGCTCTTGTCGTGACGCCAGACAAACCAGCCAGGCCAGACTATGGCGCCAAATTTGCGCTTACCGTGGTTGTAGTCGTAGTTAAACTTGGCCACGAGATTGATGTTGGCGTCGAAGAGATCGCAGAGCCCCCGCGCAAGCACGTCAATCTTCTGGTGCGACCGGCGGGCGAGCCTGATCTCGTAAGAGGCGGCGGAGAAACCGAGCACGGCCGCTGCGATCGAAACCACAACGTGGAGATAGCCCCTGTGCTCGAACCAGCCGAACCAAGTTATTGCAACGAAGCCGAGACTCCCGGAAGCACCCACCACGACAAGCGCAAGCCTGTACCTCCTTAGCCGTTTCGACTCCTCTTCGAGTTTATTGAGAATCTCGTCCACGATCCCCCCTTCCCGTTTCTAACTGAAAGACTACATAATCCTACCCAACAATACAAGTGGTGGTCGCTTGACTTGAGCTTGCAATGGAGCTTGAAAACGAAGTCGCTACCCCCGAGGTAAATGCCGCCGCCGATTGGTAGGCATTGCTAAGTGAGTTGCCTACACTGGCTCCCAGGACAAGGGCGGAGGTGCTAAGTGGGGTGGCGGTTGAGGGAGTGTTTAACTTTTCGGCTAGCGCAAGATTGGCCTCAACTTGGGCGATTAGCAAGCCCGCTTCGGGGTTGTTGGTGGTTTTTATTTCGGCTTTGAGTTTATCTAGGTCCGCGCGGATGTCTTCGAAAACGGCCACTTGCTTATCAAGACCGGTCGCTTTGTAATAAAGCGTCTGACGCAATGAAGGCGATTTGTAAAGCACGTAAGTGCCCACACCAGCGATTATCACAATTGCAATAAGTCCCTTCAGGATAGTAAACATATTACTTAATCAACCAAAACGGCCAACTCGTTGTTGCCGTTTAAGTGGAGGAAGCCGCCTTTGGCCTCGAAGTCTTGGCGCTTGCCACTTGGATCCTCGAGCCACACGCGACTGTCTTTTTGCAAAACAGACACTATCGGTTGGTGATGGTCGAGCAAAGTGATCTCCCCTGACATTGTTTTAACGTTCACCTTCTTCGCTTCCCCTTCAAACAGGATTCCTTTCAGGTTTATTATTTTCGTCTTCATATCACATTTGCCATTTAACATTCACCATTTACGATTCCAAACTGCCTTTCATATAGAAGAAGTCCTCAGGCTTATCATCATGCTTGCCCTCAATAATATCGGCGAAGTCGCGCACTGTTTGCTCGCGAGTTACATATTTGCCCTCACGACCTGTGAATTGAGCCGCCACGTTGAAGGGCTGAGATAAGAACTTTTGTATCTTACGTGCGCGTGACACTGCTAGCTTATCGTCGTCACTAAGCTCCTCCATACCCAAGATGGCGATGATGTCTTGCAACTCTTTGTAGCGTTGAAGAATCTTTTGCACGTCACGAGCCGTTTTGTAGTGCGCCTCGCCTACGATAGCAGGTGAGAGAGCCGATGAGCTAGAGGCCAGCGGATCCACGGCTGGATAGATGCCGATTTCTGTAAGCGCTCTCGAGAGCACAATGGTAGAGTCGAGGTGAGCAAAGGTAGCGGCTGGGGCTGGGTCGGTAATGTCGTCGGCTGGCACATAGATGGCCTGCACAGAGGTGATGGAACCGTTCTTAGTCGAAGTAATGCGCTCTTGCAGGGCACCCATCTCGGTAGCAAGCGTAGGCTGATAACCCACCGCGCTTGGTAATCTCCCCAACAGTGTGGAGACCTCAGAACCAGCCTGCGAGAATCTGAAGATGTTGTCGATGAACAGAAGCATATCCTTGCTCTCCTCATCGCGGAAGTATTCGGCCATAGTGAGTGCGGTTAAGGCGACTCTTAGTCTAGCGCCCGGTACCTCGTTCATCTGACCGAACACGAGCGCCGTCTTGTCGAGCACGCCAGATTCCTTCATTTCGTTGTAGAGGTCATTACCCTCGCGCGTGCGCTCGCCCACTCCGGCGAAGATGGAGGCACCGCCCGACTCCTCGGCCACGTTGCGGATAAGCTCCATCAGGAGCACTGTCTTGCCTACACCCGCACCACCAAAGAGACCCACCTTGCCTCCCTTAACGAAAGGCGCCAAGAGGTCGATGACTTTAATACCAGTTTGGAAGACTTCAACTTCAGTAGATTGATTCTCAAGCGTGGGTGCAAGGCGATGAATGGGCCAGCGCTTGGCAAACTTAGCATCGCCCACCAGCGGCTCACCGAAGACATTGAAGATGTTGCCGAGCACCTCCTTGCCCACTGGCACAGAGATAGCCGCGCCTGTATCTAAAACTTCAGTCCCGCGCGCCAAGCCATCTGTCGAATTAAGGGCGATGGCGCGCACTCGCCCAGGCTCAAGGTGACGTGCCACTTCGAAGGTTATTTTGCCAGCCTTAAGAGCATTGCCCAATGCCGGCACTTGATCAAGAGCGAACTCTGCGTCAATGACTGGTCCAGTAATCTGCACTATTTTCCCCACGCCGCCAAGGCTTTGCGGGGCAAGCCCTTTGTTATTCATATTGTTCCACTAGTTATTTCAATCATCTCTTTAGTAATAAGTGCCTGGCGAACTCTGTTATAAACTCGCTCAAGATCTTCAGCAAGCTCCTTCGAATTCTCACTGGCGTTCTTCATGGCCACCATGCGCGCGCTATGCTCGCTCGCGTTTGCCTCAAGCACCAAGTGCAACATCTGCATGTTGAGCAAGTGAGGTAAGAGGATATCAAGCACGTCTTTAGGATTTGGCTCGAAAAGATATTCTGTCCCCTTTTCATTATTCATAATTCCTAATTCATAATTCTTTCGGTACTCCGAAAATCTGCCCTGCTCGGGCACCACCTCGCGTACAGTCTCGCGAATCTGCTCAATGTTCATAGGCAAAACCTCGCGCGTAACCGTGAATTGATTAAGCGTAGTTTTGAAATGTGTTGAGATTACCACCACCCTGTTCCACTTCCCTTCCTTATATCCATTCACAACTAACTCCGAAAGTGGCGCTACTTCCTCTGTGCTAGCCACATCACCAAAACCTGTGAACATCATCTCAACCGGGTAGCCCTTGCGAGCCGCGTAAGGTGCCAACTTTTTACCCACAATCACAAATTTATATTGGCGACTGGAGGTCTCTCCTCCAGTGGGAGGTGAGTCCTCCGAGTCGCTTGCGAAAAAAGCATCGCAAGCCCGCCCCACACTGGCGTTGAAAGCGCCTGCCAATCCCCTATCTGAAGCCACCAGCACAACGAGTGTCGTTGATTCTGACACCCGATGTTTGGGATCCCTCAACATCGGGTGTCGGGGCCCGACTAGTTCAGATTGCTCAAGCAAATGTTCGGGAGCGTAACGCAGCAAATCCGTGAGCGCGGCAAGAGCGGCGAAGGCGTAATCGCGCGAAGCAAGAGCATTGCCTTGAGCTCGTCGCATCTTAGTAGCCGACACAACCTCCATAGCCTTGGTTATTTGCCCAATGCTCTTGACTGAACCCAAGTGAGATTTAATGTGTTGAACTGACTCCATTATTTTGTTAGTTTAAAGGTTGAAATTATTCCATCATAAAGCGAATTCATTTCTTTAGGTTCCAAATCGTACACCCAATAAAAAATGACATTCTTACGTGAAAACACTGTGGCCACCTGCTTATAATCGCCACCAACCACAAACTTGTACCCAATATTCCCGTTTATTGTAATTTCCTTAGAACCAAATCCGCTTACTAAATCCTTAAGCGCAACTTCACTAGAGAGTTCCGAGACAATCATACAAAGCAAGGGCCGGCTCGATTTATACTCCAAACACAGAGTCCTAGCTAAATTATTTTTCGAGGTGGTCGCTAAACTTTGAAAGTATCCCCAGCCTTCCTCTGGAGGAACTTTGAATTCGAACCCGTCCTCCTCATTCTTAAAGACCTCGTTAGAGCCGAGGCTTGTTAAATCTGGATCCGTTTCAGATGCCAGTCCTGATTTATCTAGATAATCTGCTCTCCTAGGCTCACTGGGTCCAGCTGCCACGTAATATAAAGTTGGAACGACAGCAATCCCAACGCCGATGGCCGCTAACACAACTAAGGCGATAATCATTCTCGGTGCTTTGCTCATCACAATTTCTTAAATGTGGCCAGGGCATTTTTAAGAGCAGTTTCGGTTCCTTCTTCGAGTTGGCCACTAGTTTTGATGGGGTCTAACACGTCGGCTTGGTGGCGATCTTTGAGATACTCGATGAAGTTTTCTTGCCAGGTTGCTATTCCCGCAAGGTTGTGTCCGTCTAGGTAGCCGTTTAGGGCGGCATAGAGTAACGGGACTTGGTGGTAGAACGGGAGAGGGGCGCCATCTCTTTGCTTGAGAAGTTCGACGAGCAGTTCTCCTTTTTTAATCTTGGCTCTAGTGGCGTCGTCGAGATCGCTCGCGAATTGCACGAAGGCGGCAAGCTCGCGGAATTGGGCGAGCTCAAGGCGCAGTTTGCCGGCCACTTTCTTCATGGCCTTGGTTTGCGCGGCCGAACCTACGCGTGAGACCGAGAGGCCCACGTTCACAGCCGGACGCACACCTTGGTTGAAGAGACTTGACTCGAGGTAAATCTGCCCGTCGGTGATGGAGATAACGTTGGTGGGGATGTAGGCCGACACGTCACTTAACTTTGTTTCGATAATCGGCAAGGCTGTGAGTGAACCGCCGCCGTGAGCCGCGTCAAGTTTGGCCGCGCGCTCAAGCAAACGCGAATGGAGGTAGAAGATGTCTCCCGGATAAGCCTCGCGACCAGGTGAGCGGCGCAAGAGCAGTGACACTTCGCGATAAGCATCGGCGTGCTTAGAGAGGTCATCATAAATCACCAGCGCGTCTTGGCCCTTGTCCATAAAGTACTCGCCGATGGCCGCTCCAGCGAAAGGCGCCAAGTAAAGTAGCGGCGCAGGAGCACCTGCTGGTGCACTAATCACCACAGTGTAATCCATCGCGCCGGCCTCTGTGAGCTTGCGTACAATCTGGGCCACCTTGGATTGCTTCTGTCCGATTGATACATATATACACACCACTGGCTTTGCCTCGTTCTTCTGGTTCAAGATTGTGTCGAGGGCAACTGCTGTTTTGCCCGTCTGGCGGTCGCCAATGATAAGCTCACGTTGACCGCGGCCTATGGGGATCATCGCGTCCACCGATTTGATGCCGGTGTGGAGTGGTTGCTTCACCGACTCGCGCGAGACTACATCTGGAGCACTACGCTCAAGTGGATAATATTCAATCCGGGAGGTTGAACCTCCGCTTGGAGGTTCAACCTCCAAAACTCCTTTGCCATCTATTGGCTCTCCGAGGGGGGAAAGTACTCTCCCTAATACACCATTGTAAACTGGGACCGAGAGCACACGACCAGTACCGGTGACCCTGTCGCCCACACTCACCCTGTTGGCCTCACCCAAAATGACCGCGCCGATAAACTCCTCTTCGAGGTTGAAGGCGATGGCCGAAGTGCCACCACTCTTTGTTTCAATAGTTAAAAGCTCTTGCGAGAGTGCGCCCGCAAGACCCGACACGCGCGCAATGCCGTCGCCTACCTCCACCACCTTGCCGATAGCGCGCAGTTTAGGATCGTCTTTAAACCCTGCGATCTCCTTCTTTAGTTTTTCTACAATTTCATAACTCATAAAATGTTTTTGAGTTTACCAGCTAAGCTCACATCTAATTCGCTCTCTCCATCAAACTCCATCCTCACTCCCGCTATCAAACTTGGGTTTACCGACGTGGTGACCCTATCTTTGGCGTCAAACTCATTAAGCAGTTTGGCCCGCTCGCTCACACCCAGGGCCCGGGCGAACTCAACCTTCACCATCCTGCCACCGCGTTCTTTCGTAATGAGTCTCTCCACTTCACTCGCCACACTCGTGGCCTTGTGCAAGTCTCCCCGCTTGCGCAGTGTCGCCAGGAGCTTGCTTGGTTCGGCCTCCTTGCCTGCCTGCGCAGTCAGGCCCGCCTCTACGTAGGCTCGGGCGTACGTTTGAGCGGAGATACTCATACACCAGGGTTACGCACTAATTTCACTGCTTGATCAATCAGCTTTTCATCTATCTCTTTGGGATTCATCCCCACAACTTTGTGCAAAACCGAAGTGACGAAAGCTCGCGCCTCGTGCTCAACCGAGCGCATCGCCTCCTCACCTTCACGCGCGGCGATAGTCTTGGCCTCTTTGATAATGCCTTCACCTCGTAGTTCGCCTTTGGCCACAATGTCTCGCGCGTGGACTTCGGCATCTTTGCCCGCTTTGCGAATGAGCACCAGAGCATCCTCCTCGGCCTCGCTCATACGTTTGTCGCGCATCACATCAATCTGATGCAAACGTTCGGCCGCTTCGTCAGCTCCCTTCAAGCCTTCGGCAATCTTGGCCGCCCGCTCGCTCATCATCTTGCTTAGTGGCCGATAAACGAAAATGGTAAGCACCACCAGCACCACCGCGAAGTTAAGTGCCTGCCATATAAGCGCCGGCAAGTTGACGCCGAGTTGTGTGAACAGCTCGCTCATACTTTAGGCAACGAACTTGAGAATGAGGGCGACAACGAGGGCGTAAATGGCGATAGCTTCAGCGAAGGCGAGCGAGAGAATCATAGCCGTCTGAATCTTCGAGGCAGCCTCTGGGTTTCGAGCAATGCCGTCGGCCGCGGAGGCACCGATCCTACCAATTGAGAGGGCTGGAGCGATTGTGCCTATGGCGATAACCGCCGCCACTGCTAACATCTTTATCACTTCTGGGTCCATATTATTTAATGATTAACTTCTAATTTTGTAGACATTCCTAAGAAGACGAGCGTGAGCATCGAGAAGATAAGCGCCTGAATCAACCCCACGAACACTTCTAAGAACAAAAATGGCAGGGGTACTGCGTACGGGACTAGGAAGGCCACTATCGTAAGCAACACCTCGCCGGCGAACACATTGCCGAACAACCTAAATGAGAACGAGATAATCTTAACAAACTCACTGATTAATTCAAGTATGCCTACAAAGGCCATTATCGGATCTTTGAAAGGGTTGTGGAAGAATTTGCCCGCGTGCTTGCCAAGGCCAATGGCCGCCGCGCCTAAGATGTTGACGGCGAGCACCGAGATGATTGCGAGTGCAATGGTGAAGTTGAGGTCAGCTGTAGCGGCGCGAAAGAGCGGCGCGTGGCCTACGAGTATGTGTGACAGAGGCAAGAGCCCAAGCCAGTTCGAAGCGAGGATGAACAAAAAGATGCTCCCTACAATAGGCAAGTATCGCAAAGAAGCGGTACGCGAGCCCAGGATTGTGTCCATTAGTTCGAGAGCCTGCTCGATGAAAAGTTCGAAAATACTTTGCAATTTACCCGGTACTGGCTTCAACCCTGCGTGGATAATGAGAGCCACCACCACAATAAGTAGAGCGGCAATAAAACCCATAAACATCGAATTAGTGACAGCCAAACTGCCAATATGAAAAATCGTCTCCGCTTTTATCGAAATCTCCGGCATCGCGATGATAGCTTAACACCCTCCCACACAACTTGACAAATAACCTTGGTCTTGTATGATACTTGGCAGGAGTCGAGCATGAATAAAATCAAAATTGCAGTCAACGTATCCCTCGACGGTAAACATTGGATAGCAACTATCCCTGATGAACGCGAGCCTGTCTTCGGAGGTGGAAGAACAGTAGCTGAAGCTGTCGGCGAGATTGTGATAGCATACAAACGGAGACTACAACTGGAAATCGAAATCAAATAGCCCCGAGGAGGAGACCCGCAACGCGGGGGCTCCACTCGGGGCCTTCGCATTTATATACTAGCTTCCTCCAAACGTGCGATTTCTATTGCCGTATTCGGCTAGGGCGAGTTGCATTTGGTCGGGGGTGAAGTCGGGGAAGTGGAGCGGGGTGAAGTAGAGTTCGGCGTAGACTCCCTGCCAGGGCATCATACCCGAGAGGCGCTGTTCGCCGCTTGTGCGGATGATGAGGTCCGGGTCGGGCAGTCCGGCAGTATCAAGCGCTTCGTTGATGCTCTCCTCGCTCACTCCCCCATTCTTACTTGCCTTTTGCGCCGCCCTAATAATTTCATCGCGTCCACCATAATCTAATGCCATCGAAAATGTTTTACCGGCAAATTGAGCTGTTTGCTTTTCTAAATCTGCAAGACCACTGGCGAGCTTTGGATCTAATCTATCTTTGCGACCCAAATGACGGAACGAAATTTTATCTTTTACAAGCTCCTTGCCCAAGTCTTTAACGGCTTGGGTGAAGGCCTTCATAAGCCAAGCGACCTCGTCAGCCGAGCGAGTCCAGTTCTCCGTAGAGAACCCCCAAAAGGTGATGTGCTCAACTTCAGTATCTTTAATAAATTTCAAAAGCTCTTTGGTGCGCTCAATCCCCTCTTTGTGACCTTGCCAAACCATGAGCCCGCGCTCTTTAGCCCAGCGGCGATTGCCATCTGGGATAATCACAACGTGCTTAGGTATTTTCAAAATCGTCTTCTCCACCTTCCTATCAACTCTGTTTAAAACACGCCGACCGAGATTAGTGAGTGCGTGCACTTGATCCACCACCATCGAGCCGTCATCGCGTGATACTTGGAATTTATCAAACTCCCCCGTCGCCTCGCTCCAATTAAATGACAGGCCATCCACGTGGGCAAGCAAAGAACCGCGATAGCACCAGTCGAGCAACTTGCGTAGTGCCGCCTCGCCCCCATCACCCGTGGCCTCGGCCACAATCTCCACTTTGCCATTTGGCAAGTTACGGGCAAAACCAACAAGCCCGCAAGAGTCGGCCACCCGTTTAGCAGAAGCACGGTAAAAGACGCCTTGCACCCGCCCACTGACGAAAATCTCCAAACGTTTGTCCATCTAAATCAATTTATGTGCACTCTGCAGGGATCGAACCTGCGACCTTGCGAATGTGAATCGCACGCTCTACCAACTGAGCTAAGAGTGCGCATTCGCAATAGTATCTATAACTAGCCATTTTAGCAATTGGTGTCATATAAAAAACCGAGCCCGCCACGTCCCCTAACGGGACGGGCGGGTGACGTGGTCAAAGGTGGAAGACAAGGGCGATAGCGTTCCAGGCTCCCCACCACATGACTCCACACGCAAAGATTGCAACCGCATAGTCGGCCCAGGAGTTGTGACTGATGTGAACCGGAGTCAAATTTTCGTTGGTCATGTTCGATTGTCCTCCTCCCAGAGTAAAGATAGCAAGTATTTGACAAAAGTCAAGGGGCATTATTTCGGATTGCCTGTCAACCAAATATAATCCGTGGTATAAATACTTCCGTAATACGGAATGTAGTATAGTGGTAATATACGCCCTTCGGGAGGGCGAGCCCCGAGTTCGATTCTCGGCATTCCGACGGGCCCGTAGCTCATCTGGTAGAGCGCGTCATTCGCATTGACGAGGTAAGGAGTTCGACTCTCCTCGGGTCCACTGCTTCGTTAAGACTACGCAGTGCAATCACAAACTTATGGAAGGTGAAAAGAAAAATAATGTAACACGATCGGCGATTACTGAAATGCTGCGTAACGGGCGGCGCGTGCTTGGTATGGCCTACAGGGCCAAGCCTGGTCTGATGATAGGAATATTAATAGTGTTCGCCATCGCCGCGGCGGCGGGTTTCGGATCTTCAGGTACCCGAGCTTTGCTCATTAACGAGCTCGTGGCTCTGCCTGGTAACGGTTGGAGCAATTCAATCATCTTACTGCTACTCGCTACCCTGCTTATGAATATCTTACCAGATGTCATCGGCCAACTTCAGGAATATTGGCGATGGAAGTTGTGGTTCGTGATGGAGGAAGAGTTGAACGTATTACTTCTCAAGCAACGTGGGCTCCTCGATATCGCCACGCACGAGGATCCTAAGACACAAGATCTATTCACCCGAGTGAATGAAGCGGGTGTGTGGCGAATGAGCAACTTCGTGCAGAGGATGCTCTTCGTTTTGCAAAACTTAATTGAGATCGTTTTAGCTGGATTGATTATCCTCGCCTTCAAGTGGTGGGTTTTCCTCATCGTTTTCTTGGGAGTCATCCCCACCCTCATAGTCGAAGCCAAATACAGTCGAGGCGTCTACGGCATAGACACAGCCGGAGCCGAGGTGAAGCGTCGTTATTGGGACTTGGGTCATCGCTTCAAGAATCTCTCGGACTTAGTTGAGATCAAACTCACCGGCTTGACCAAAAATTTTACCGAGCGCATAGTTGCGCTCTTTCGTCAGTTCAGAGGTCCGGAGGAGGCCAAAGAGAGAGCTAAGTTTGTACGCGGAGCAAGCGCTACCCTACTCTCCAATGTCACCATCGCCGTGGCCCTCGGCTGGACAATCGATCAAGTGCTCGGAGGAACGATGCAAGTGGGTACTCTCACGTTCATTTTCACCTCAATTTATACTCTACGCCAATCACTCTCGGGCCTACTCCAAAACTTGGCCAACCAGTACAAAGATAGCCTCTACCTCACAGATACATTCGCCTTCCTAGATCTAGCGCCCAGACTTGACACCACCAAATCACATCAACAAATCACGACAGGCAAAACTCCCTCAATAGTCTTCGAGAATGTAAGCTTCGGCTACAAAACTGGCACGAGCCCAATCCTAAAGGGTGTCAACCTGCGTATAGACTCGGGCGAGAAGTTGGCCATAGTGGGCGTCAATGGTGCGGGCAAGACAACTCTCATAAAACTCCTTTGCCGCTTCTACGACCCTACTGGGGGCAGGATCCTGGTAGATGGCATAGACCTGCGCGAGATTGATCTTGCTAGCTGGTACGACACCTTGGGCGCTATTTTTCAAGACTACTCGAGATACCACTTTACGGTCAAAGAATCGATTGCCGTGGGCACGCCGGGTATTGGGCCCGTTATGGAGAATGTAGTCACCGCCGCCCACAACGCCGAGGCCAACATTTTTATCGAGGAGTTTGAAAAGGGCTATGACCAACAACTTGGGCAAGAGTTTGAAGGTGGCGTACAGCCATCCACCGGTCAGTGGCAAAAGCTCGCTCTTGCCCGCACCTTCTATCGTGACCCGCGCATATTCATCCTAGATGAGCCCACTTCTTCCATTGACGCCGAGGCCGAGGCCAAGATTTTCGACAAGCTCGAGGCCTTGCCCGACGATCGCACCGTCATCCTAATCTCTCATCGCTTCTCCACCGTACGTCATGCCAATAAGATTGTAGTTATAGAAAGTGGCACAATCAGCGAAGGGGGTTCACACGAAGAGTTGCTAAAGCTTGACGGCACCTACGCCCGCCTCTTCAAGTTGCAAGCAAAAGGTTACGAATAATTTTGTGGTGTTATCTTAACATTTGCGCGAACCCATTTCGAGAGCCAAAGTTGATGAGTGGCTAAATTAAAATGGTGCGTCCCCGCCTGTGGTCGGTGAGTACACCGCCCACCCCGCACGCCATCCCCAAGGGCCTCTACATTTTTGTATTTTTCGCGCGCGACTTCGGGGTTCGCAATATGGAAGCATCCTTAGTGGGTGGGAGAGCAGTCCCGCAAAATCCTCCAGCCCCAACTAACAGCTTTGCGGGACTGCTGGGTGGGATAAATAGATATTTCCATACTTCTCACTTGATTATATTCCTATTTGGAATATAACACAATGGAATACTATACTAAAATTGTTAATGACTAAAGCTATATTCTCAAAGGATCATAGGCACATTGTGGAACGGCTCAAGAAAGCCCGCATTGAGGCTGGTCTAGATCAAATTGCAGTGGCTAAGCGGCTCAAGAAGACCCAGTCGCATGTTTCCAAGATTGAAGCCGGGCAAAGAAATATAGATGTCGTCGAGCTAAAACAACTTGCTAGGATTTACAATAAATCAATGGACTATTTTCTGGAATAAATTATGTACGCAGATACGGCATTAAAAAAATATCACAAATACTTCGCACCATTCTTGACCCCGTCTCAAACTAAGAGATTGTTCACAAGGCTGGAGAGAGTTTCTTGCAACATAGCTCCAATAAATCCCGCCACAGGAAATACGCAAACGAGCGTAAGATGGAAGCTTGATAAGGCGAACCCAAACTACGCAAGTGAAAAAGAATGTCGAGAAATATTTACCGCTCTCGTTGAGGATCTGTTGGGTTTCTTGGGTGTAAAGAAATTTAAAGCTCGTGGTTATTTACAGACCTACTCGGATAAAAATATCGCGAAAGAGGACGTATCTAGTTTCTTAAATACTAGCTCTAGAATAGGTTCTCTCGAACTACCTATAGACTACAAAAGGCCACTTAGGGAAGATGGCAAGCACACAAAAGATAATATTTACTGGTTTTCGCCTTTTACCAAGATAGTTAATTTAAGAAATTGGGTCGGAAATGAAAATATTGTTACCAAGATACAAGTAAAATCATATCTGACCGACAGAAGGCAAACAGGCGACTACCAGACAAATCGAGAGATTCGCTGGGAAACACATCCAAAGTCTCCTCAGTACGCTTCGAGAGGAGACTGCATGCTCATTGAAGCTAAACTATTAGCTCAAATATCCATTTTTGTTGGGGCACCTGACCTACCCGTGGATTTAATCGAAGTTGTAGAGGAAGTATTGGGCAGTAAATTTGTAAAAGATAGTTTCAAATGTCCCATATCCGGGAAACCAATTTTCTTTAACGAATTTTATGAAAAGGTAGCGAGCCCGGTGCATGGAAGATCAGGTTTCCAAGTCGGACATTTAAATCCGCTCGCATCTACAGGTCGTCATATTGCATCAAATACATCATGGATAACTGACCTAGGGAATCGTGTTCAAGGAGAATCTTCTCTAGAGCAAATCACAAATGATATTTTCTTCATGGCCAACTTCCACAAAGAGCGTCAGTCTCTAGATTGGAGTGAAGTTGAATCTATTGCAAAGAAAACACAGAGTTAAGTTTATTGACCATTGCAAAAGTGTGTTCTTTTGTCTTTTCCTTTAGAGTAATGATATCTTTTACTTCTTGGTCAATGTCACTAAGGGTTTGAAGATTTCGTGGAGTCGGAATTAAGAGGTCATAAATCCTTTTGCCAAGCGAATCTATGATGTCCTGCGTCAGTTGTTTAGACTTAATTTGTCTCTGTACCCATCGAGATGAAAGAAGTCCTAGTAGGTTATAGGCCGTTAGACCTATTTCGTTAGAAAGCACTCTAATTTTATAAATATGACTCTGATAAATAATCTCAGTATCAAATTTGGTAATCATTGCAAGCGTTCCAATCAAGTATGTGCCGTCCTTAACCATAAGAATATCACCGGCTTGAATATCCTGTTTGTTTTTTAGCTTCTCGTAGATCGACCGCTCAACTCTATGCTTTGCATCATTCTTAACCTCCCAATTCGTTAAGTCAGAAGTTCTTATATAAGGTATATCTCCTGTACCATATGCCAGTTTTCCAATCTCGTCTCCCGTAGAAATCTCCAAAATATTCCTTTCGACAAGCTCCCGAATAGTAACCAAGTGTGAATCAACCGAAAGACTATTTTTATCATTTTCTAAATCTGCGTCATAATACTTTGGAGCCAAAATATTATCATCAACACGATCTGCTAGTAGCATGTAGCCTAAATTGCTGCTCTCGGTGTAGGTTTTATTCCTGAATTTCAGATAATTACTCAAAATTCCAGGAAGGTCATCGTGGGGAATTATGTTTCCCCTAGAATCATGTCCGCACCACTTGGCCTCCGCAAAAAATATCGACCTTTCAACTGTATCACTACCATCCCTTCTTCTAACAATCATGAGATCCGTCTTTGTATGCGTGCCGCCCTTCCCTGAAATTTTAAAAAGTGACTCAGGCATGCCAATCACACACTCAACATCGGAATTATTAAGAATATATTGGACTGTACCTTTGTAATTCTTATTCGATAAAAGACTTTCTGGCACAACAGTTGCAAGTAGACCTCCATTTTTAAGTGCTCGGATATTTCTTTCCATAAAAATTGCCTGTGGGGGCGTGTTGACGTTTAGGGTATCGGTCTTCTTATATGAACCATTATTACCAGACCATTTGTAGCTTACGGTGTATTGCTTGGCAGTTTCTTCGTCGATTGATTTTATCTTTGATCCAAATGGGGGGTTGGTTATTACGAGATCGAAATATCCATCTTTTATTTTTGGCAAGTCTGGGTTACCTACCAAAAGTGAATCGCCATCATAAATATGCGCTACTTCACCGGTAAGCAACGTTAAATGGATCTTCGCAAGTCTGGCTAGTTTTTTATCTTTTTCAATGCCAAACATATTATTCTTTACGAAGGATTGGACGTCCTTCTCTGGGTAGCGCTCCTTAAGGTACAGGTAGGTAGCCGTTAGGAAACTACAGGCACCACACGCAGTGTCTATAATTTTCCATGTGGGTTTTGGATCAACTGCTCTAACCAAAAAATCTACTGCAACCTTCGGTGTGAAAAATTGGCCTTCTTGGCCTCTTATGTGATTACCAATGAACACTTGGTATAAAGACGCTACTACGTCTATGTTGTGTTTTTGGAATTCTCGTAGTTGACGGAGTCCTTGGGCTACGTAGTCTATCGAATGAGGATCTAGAAGTAGCTCCTCATCAGGACCATAAAAATCAGGAAACTTTGATCTGATTTTTGTAAATTCAGCTCTAAATACCTTAGAATTTTCAAATATGTCTTCAGAAATGCGTTTTTCGACAGTATCACTCAAGCAAAAGAAAACTTTAAGAACCTCTTCGAGCAAGGCCTCATCTCGACTCATCCCCACCGCTCTTCCCGCAAGATAATTACGAATATTCCTAATGATAGCGGAAGGTTCGAGGGATAATTGTAAGTTTGCTTTTTGGTCTTTCATTTCCTGTTGAGCGGGAATCATCCCACAGTTTATGTAATTATAGTACATTTTGCTGAGTGAGGAACAGCGATTATCCACAGGGTTGACGTAATATCTAGCTAAACTACGTAAAAATATGATCGGCCTTTTAATGTCAGTATTTAAAAACAGAAAAGCCCCCACAGATGTAGAGTCCATACGGACTTTTCTGTGAGGGCCGAAGAACTTATCGGACCTCTGGCTAAAGCTAGTTGACCTTCCTGACCGCCCGCCAGTCCACGAGGACGCCGAACGGGAAGCCGGCCTTGATGCTCATGCTTGGGAAGTTGGGCCCAGTATCGCCCTCGTCCTTCAAGCGCTGGACCGAGACCAGATGGAACTTGTGGCAACTCATACCGACGACGAGCTTCCACCTACCCGGCTCCAGAATGTTCGCACCTTCGGGGTAGCAGTCGGTGACGGTCTCGGTGACCTCCACGATGCTGCCGTTGGGTGGAGCGAAGACATCGCACTCAGTGTTCCCGCAGGTTTGGACGGAGCCGAACTCTCGCTCGATGTGTTGCCTGGCCTCGTCCTTGTCCGCGGTGGCGTAGATCGGAAGACACGTCTCGGGGCCAGCTGCGCTTGGCAGACTACCACGACCCCCGGAAGTGGAGATAGCGGGCCGGCCGTCGAGGTGGAATTCGAAGTCGAAGTGGCGGAAGTATTCCTTCTCTCCACTCTGGTAGCCCCTGACCTCGAGGCTCAAACCCGGTCCACCGCGAAGCGTGATGCAGGCTTCGACACGGTTAGCGTCGCGGAAGAGCTCTCTGACCGACACGCTCTCCTCGTGACAACCGCAGGTGTACTTGCCGAAATCGCTGTAGCAATCGCTGGAAACCCTGCCGCCCATGCGGTCGGTTCCGAACATCACGAGTTCTCCGAAGAGTCTGAGAGCGGCACGATGCGCCACTGAGTACGTCCTGTTCTCGGCCAGTCGGGATCGAAGAGTCTTGTCGAGGAACAAACTGATCTTCTTCATCGCGTTTTCTCCTTTTTGAGTGGGCACGCTAGAGCCCAAGCAGAGAGGACAAACTCCGACGAAACGTCGGTCTATCTGTGACCCCTCATCTTTCGGAAGCATATCAAATCCCTTGACGAAAGTCAAGGTGCAGTGTCCAGTACAAATGGGGAATGAGTTCGGGGAGCCGTGCCCGCCAAGGGCGGGCACCCCCTGTGCGCGCACGGGAGGGCGGGGCAAGCACAGTTAGATAGAGCCAGCCCTTCCCACCAAGGAGGGGTTTGGGGAGGAATTGGGGGGAAGGGCTGATCCATACTTCTCCCGTTCCCCCAGTCACGCCATTCATTGGCGTGACTGAATAATAGCGCGTCTCCGCCTCACTCTCCGAATGCGCCAGAGCAGCAAACCGGTCGGGCATACAAATAACCACAACATTTTGATATAGTAAGAGGACGGCTTGCTGTGAGGGCGCATTCGGGGAGTCTCGCATCGCCATCACTCAAGGCCTATCCATATTGCGAACCCCGAAGTCGCGCGCGCAAAAAACAAATACAGCAAAGGCCTTGGGGGATGGCGTGCGGGGTGGGCGGTACTCCGCACACAGGCGGAGACGCACCGATTTAATAGCAGGGTTTAATCACAGCGGTGTCGTCTCGAAGTAAGTTCGAGCCGACTCGTAGATACTCCACTAACAAAAGTGGATGTCAACATTTATCGTTAACGGCGGGGAAAAATTAGGTGGTGTTTATGAAGTTTCTGGGGCTAAGAATGCTGGTCCCAAACTTATCATTGCCGCCATGCTTAGCGACAAGGAGTGTTTACTGCGCAATATTCCCAGAATTTCTGACACAGAGAAAATTATGTCGGCCATCCGACAGATGGGCGGAGAGTGCTCGTGGAGCGGTGACCATGAGGTTAAAGTTAACTGCGCTAATCTCAAGGACCCGCACGTGCCCGATGTTGTGTTAACGGCGAGGCACGCAGTGCTCTTCATCGGTGCAACGCTGGCGCGATTAGGCAAACTGCGGATAGAGAAGATTGGTGGCGACAAAATCGGCAAGCGGCCAATCGATCGTCTGCTCGGAGGTCTTGAGAGTCTTGGAGCCCAGGTCATTGAGAAGAATGGCGTCCTAGAAATGAGCATGCCAGAGCGGCTAGCCTCGCGCGATTACACCTTCGCCAAGAACACTCACACAGGCACGGAGTCGCTTATACTCGGGTCAATTTTTAATTCAGGAATAGTGACAATCAGGAATGCCGCAGAAGAACCCGAAGTAGATAACCTCATAGAGTTCACAAATGCCATGGGTGCGAAAGTTCGACGCATCGACCCAAGAGTGATTGAAATTACGGGAGTGCCAAAATTACTGGGCGCAGCAACTGGCAAATCTATGTATGATAGACTCGAGGCCGCCACAGCGCTTGCCCTAAATGTGATGAATGGTGGGGGAATCGAGGTACGGAATGTAGATCCCAAAATGGTGAAATTTTTCACCGACGCACTCGAGCAAATAGGCGCATCAGAACCCAGTACCAAGTACCTGGTACCTGTTACCTTGAAGACTGCTGTTCATCCAGGTTTCATCACGGACCTTCAACCGATCATGAGTTTGCTCTTGGCGTACAAGGGGGGTGGCAGATCGGAAATACACGAGATGATCTACGAGCAACGTTGGAGTGCTCTACAGGAGCTCGCCAAGATGGGGGTGAAGTATGAACTCTTCCAGCCCGCGGGCTACACAGCCAACGACTTCAACTTCAACGAGCGTGAGTTCCACAAGAACGACCCATACGGAGCATACGTTTGGGGGCCAACTGAACTAAGGGCGGCAGAAGTGGAGTCGCGAGACGTGAGAGCGGGTATCACAGTCCTAATTGCGGCACTCTTTGCCCAGGGCGAGAGCAAAATCAACGACCCAGACAATCACATAGACAGAGGCTACGAAGATATAGTCGGCAAGCTCCAGCGCCTAGGCGCTGACATCAGGAGAATTGATTCCCCACTTCGCCAAGGCTACGCGGGGCAGGCATGATTTGTTAAATCAGCAATTGGTGATATTATGATGTTATGAAGAAGAACGTTGGTACTAAAAGGACAATAAATCTCGACGAGTTCAAGCGTCACACTGGCGTACTTATAGACCATATGGATGATAGGTTTAAAGCCGTTGACGAGCAGTTTAAGATGGTCGGCGAGCAGTTTAAGATGGTTGATAAGCAATTTAAGACAGTTGATGAGCAATTTAAGACAGTCGGCGCACAGTTCGACGCTCAAAACGAAGTGATCGCCCAAATGATGGTTGATCCCCAGGAAATAAAATCCGGACTAAAGAAAAAAGTGGATTACGACGACTTTGCAAAACTCGAGAAAAGAGTCGTCAGGATTGAGGCGCGATTGCATGCCTAAACTAAATGTATACACGCGCACTGGCCGCGTGTGAGGGCGAGGTTCAGCAGGCGCTGGAATTCCTCGTTTGGCATCACCTCCTTCACGGTTCATTCCGTAAGAACTATAGCATTTTAATTAGAAAGGAGAAAGCACTCATAGAATGCATTCTCCTTTCTGGGGGAGGCCAACTTCGCCTCCCCCTTGTCATGTCCCCTGGACTCGCGTACCGCATTCGGTACATGATGTGGCCCCATAGAGGCTTTTGCCGCAACCTGAACACCGGTCTGTGTCCCCGTAATGGCGCTTTCCCTCATCTCCCTTTCGGCTACCGCACTTGGAACACGATTGTTGGTTCTTTCC
>DATDSR010000027.1:0-8079 GCA_036517855.1 Minisyncoccota bacterium
CAAAGCTAATGGAGCTCTCGCCTTGAGCAATCTTAAGCTCGCCTTGCCCCAAATACTGTATAACCATATAGCTATTATAGCATTTTCAGTGGCGTTGTGCTAGCTTAAAACGAGGAGGGCACACGTGATGCTCAAATTCAATAGAGGCACAGGTTGGCTCGAGGGTGGCTTCAGTGTCGAGAAGGACAACGAGCGTGTCGGCATACTACATGCAAATCCGGAAGCGCGACAAGGACAGTTCACTCTCCAGACACGGATAACATCTCGCGAGCAGGACCCTGATTTCACAGCCGAGGAGCTCCGGCTGATCGCAGACAAACTCGACAAGCTCAACGCCAAGCGGGGCAAGTCAAAGCCCTGCAAGAAGGCCACACACAAGATAAGCAAACGTGACGAAGGGCGGGACTTAGTCGGCGGAGCTCGTTCCAGAGCTTGAGGCGAAGCTGGACTTACAGAGGCCGTGGACGCGTAGAGCGTCCACGGCCTTTAATAACTCACCCCGCTTTCAGCCGGACCTCTCTTGTGAACAAGAGAGGTGGATACGATCGAACCCACCTCTCATATCTATAAGAGAGGTCGAGACCTGCCTGCCGGCAGGCAGGCGAAGTCCGGGTGAGTTGCATTAAAAGCCTGACTTTGTTAGCATAGGCAGACTTATGCAAGCTGTTTTAATGCGTGCCAAAACTGATACGGATGAAGTAGAGGTTGAAACCGAGGATAACTCGGTTATGTCTGTTGTGGTCAAGCAAAGCCCCACACCCCCGAACCCCAGTGACCTTGTAGAAGGGCGAGTCATCGGCAAAGACAAGATGGCAGTTTACGTTGACCTAACCCCTTTTGGCACTGGCATCATCTATGGTCGCGAGTACCTAAACGCTCGAGACGTACTTAAGAAAACAAATCTTGGTGACATCATAACCGCCAAAGTTGTAGAAAGCGACAATGAAGATGGTTATATAGAGCTTTCTCTCAAGGAGGCGCGCCAAGCTCTTATTTGGACAGAAGCCGAAGAGGCTGTGCGAAGCAAGAAAGTTTTCGAAGTGCAGATTAAGGATGCCAACAAGGGCGGACTTATCATTGAGTGGCAGAGCATTGTGGGCTTCCTCCCCGCTTCACAACTGAAACCCGAACATTACCCTCGTGTGGCCGATGGCGACAAGGATGCTATCTTGCGCGAACTCAAGAAGCTCATTGGAGAGAAACTCTCACTAGCTATCATCACGGCCGATCCAAAAGAAGGCAAGCTCATATTTTCGGAGAAAGGGCAGGGCGATGAAGAGAAAAAAGGGCTTGTGGAACGCTACCACGTGGGTGATGTGCTTGATGGAGAAGTGACAGGAGCCGTCGACTTCGGTGTGTTCGTAAAACTTGAGGACGGCCTCGAAGGTCTTGTGCATATAAGCGAGATTGACTGGGCTTTGGTAGAAAATCCGCGAACAATGTGGAAAACCGGTACTCATATTAAGGTCAAAGTGATCGAGATTAAGGATGGCAAAGTCTCCCTATCCATCAAAGCTCTGAAGCCTAATCCATGGCTTGAAGCTGGCAAGAAGTATAAAAAGGGTGACAAGGTTGAGGGCGTAGTTATTAAGTACAACAAACACGGCGCGCTAGTCTCAATCGAGGAAGGTGTAGCCGGTCTAGTGCACATCAGCGAATTCGAAAGTGAGGATCACTTGCGCACAAGCCTCGAGCTCGGCAAGAAGTATCCTTTTGAGATAACCCTCTTCGAGCCTGCCACTAGCCGGATGACCCTGTCGTTCAAGAAGAAGGCGGCTTAGTTAGTTTGAGTGGTTCATCGCCACTTGGACACCGTCAGAGACGATAAGCGAGATTGACTCGCCTATTTTTTTGCTCAACTTTTTCAACACTTCTAATTCTTTGGGCTTGAATTTACCAAGTATGAAATCAAGCACCTTCTTTTCTCCTGTTGGCTTCTTCAATTTGCCCGAGGGGGTGGCTGGCGAGATGCCGACTCTTATTCGGATGAATTCTTGAGTCTTGAGGACCTTTATAATCGAACCCACTCCCCTGTGGCCACCTGGGCCTTTGTTAAATGAAATTTTGAAAGTGCCCAGGGCCAAATCTAAATCATCGTGAATGATAACCAACTTTGAAGCCTTCTTGCCCGCCATAGCTTTAGCGACGGCGGGGCCAGAGTTGTTCATAAACTCATCAAGAGTTTTGTAGCCCAGGCGTTCGGCAATGATCTTGCCGGTGTTATGCCGCGTAATCTCATACTCCTCACCAGGATTCCCCAATCCAACAATTACGTATGCCATTGGCAGATTCTAACATATGAGCTATACTAGTGCACCCATGGACGCAATCTCACAACGCCAAGACCAGTTGCAAGCCGAAAATTCAAAACCAAAGCAAGAAAAGGGCGATTTTATTTCGTTCCTCCTGTGGGCAGTTATCATCGTGGTGCCTATCCGCTTGTGGGTGGCACAACCTTTTATAGTGAGCGGCGAATCGATGGTGCCAACATTTCAAAGTGCCGATTATCTGATAGTCGACGAACTGACCTACCACTTTCGTAATCCAAGTCAGGGTGAAGTGATTATCTTCAAGTATCCCAAAGATCCGTCGAAATACTTCATCAAACGCGTGATTGGTACACCTGGGGACACCATCGACGGAAAAGTTTTGCCGTTCGGACAATATTTCGTCGAGGGAGACAACCGAGGTGCAAGCTCAGACTCGCGCATTTGGGGGACGGTGCCTCGTGACAATATAATCGGCCGTCCCATTGTCCGGCTCCTCCCTATAAGTGAAATCGACTTCCTGCCGGGTACAGATCCAGAAACTGTGCAAGCTTTTGTAAAGTAATACTATATGGCACACAAGAAAACAACGAAACACGAGTCAAGGAAAACGACAAGAGAGGTTACCCGCGATGAGGGGCCATACCAGTCACCCAAGGGCATGCGAGACCTCATCGGAGAAGAAGCTTACGCCTTCCAAGGCTTTATGGAGAAGGCCGCCGAGGTAGCCATCTACTACGGATTTACCCCGATTGAAACGCCGGTGCTTGAATACGAGGAGGTCTTTGTACGAGGTGTGGGAGAAGCTACTGACGTGGTATCAAAAGAACTTTATAGTCTGCGCACCAAAGGCGGCGACAGACTAGCTTTGCGACCTGAATTTACGGCCAACATTATGCGCGCTTACATAGAACACGGCATGGGCAACCTACCACAGCCAGTCATGCTCTATTCGTTTGGAAATTTGTATCGCCACGATAAACCACAAAAGGGGCGTTACCGAGAGTTTCGCTCTTTTGGTGTTGAGATACTCGGCTCAGACAAAAGCATAAATGACGTTATAACGATAAAAGTCTTCCTAGATATCATGGAGGAAGCTGGCTTGACTAATCTCACCCTTAAGTTAAACAGCATAGGTGATAAAGACTGCCGTCCTAATTATCGCCGGGAGTTAGTCAACTACTACAAGAAGCACCTGGGTAAAATCTGCCCAGATTGCGTGGAGCGCTTTAAGACCAACCCCATGCGCTTGCTCGATTGCAAAGAAGAAAAATGCCAGCCAATCAAGATTGGGGCACCTGACTCCATCTCATATTTGTGTGAGCAGTGCAAACACCACTTTAAGGAAGTGCTGGAGTATCTTGAGGCTCTCAAGATTGAGTACACCATCGATAATACGCTTGTGCGAGGTCTTGATTACTATACACGAACTGTTTTTGAAGTTGCCCAAGTGATTGAGTCCGAAGGAAACAGAACGGAGAGCTTGGCCCTAGGTGGTGGTGGTCGTTACGATTACTTAGCCAAGAACTTGGGTTCCAACAAACCAGTACCTGCGGTAGGCTTTGGCATGGGCGTTGATCGCATCGTCGAACTTACCGGTAAAAACGGGCTCACCCCTCGGGTGCTCAAAAGGCCAAAAGTGTTCTTTATCCAACTCGGAATCGAAGCCAAACTCAAGAGTCTTTCTATCATCGAAGTGCTACGCAAAGCTCGCATACCAGTGGCTCATTCGGTAAGCAAAGACTCAATCGGTTCACAACTTTCAGCTGCCGAGAAGCTCAAGATCCCCTATTGCCTTATCTTAGGCCAAAGGGAGGTTCTTGATGATACTGTAATAGTACGCGACATGGAGACCCGCTCACAAAAGTCAGTTAAACTTGTGGACCTCCCACACTACATTAAGGAGCTCGCCTTGCCGTCGAGCAGGCTTGCAAAGAAATAGAAATAATGTAGGATATCGAAGCAATGCGTAAACCAGTAGTAAAAGTAGAGAACGAAAAAGGTCAAAACCCCACTTCTGTTTTGCGTACCTTTACCAAGCGGGTACAAAGCGCGGGCACTCTCAAGCACGCCCGCTCGCTTCGCTACCACACACGCAACCAATCATCGCTTTCAACCAAGAAGGGCGCTCTCAAAAGACTCGAGAAGCGTCAAGCCATCAACAAGCTCATCAAGCTCGGCAAGCCCTTGCCCGAGCGCGGCCGCAGGAGATAGATGCTCGAGATTACTTACAAAGTAAGACACAAGCTCACAGCACGTGAGTCTTTTTTGTTTAAAAAAGTTACCGATAAAGCTTTGGGCAAAAAATATGATCTGAGTTTAGTAATCTGCGGCGACAGACTGACGAACAAACACAACGTCCTCTCCTACCCATTATCAAGAGATTCTGGCGAAATTTTCTTAAACCCCAAAAGAGCTAAACCCTTCACACTCACCCATTTATTCATCCACGCCGTCGCCCACCTCACTGGCCTCGACCACGGCAAAAGGATGGAAAACTTCGAGGGCTCACTCCGCCGCTTGGCAAAGTGAGCCCATAGACTATCCACCCTCAACGAGATCCGGCTCACGCCCGTCAGCGAGCTCCCGCAGGAGCCAAGCCACCTGCTTACCATCAAGTTCGAGCTGTAGGTTCTCCGAATTCGTGGCGACCCTGCGTAGCCTTTCCATGAGCTCACGATTCTTCTCGCGAAGTTCCGCGACTAGCTCGACGACGCTCTGTTGCCGCGCCCCCTCTCCTGCCGCATGGATCGCATCGTTCACGTCTTGACCGTCACCACCACCCGTTAGCCCACTTCCACCCATTGTGTCCTCCTTTGCCGCGCCGAAGTTTTAACGAAGGCGGGCTTCCAACCGCTAAGCTAGCATGCGCAATCCACAGGGGCAAGTATCGGGTGATGGTGATACAATACTCTTATGGCAAGGAGCTTGGTGACGGGCATTGATGTTGGTAGCGCTTTCGTACGCGTAGTGGTTTGCGATTACTCCCAAAGCGATCAAGGTTTGGTGGTCCGCGCTTTGGTTAAAGTACCTTCAGATGGTTTGAAGAATGGCTACGTGGTTAATGCAGACACCGCCGGCGAATGCATCGGCACTGCCCTCTCTGAAGCAGGCCGATTGACAGGTCAGCAAATCAAACGAGCCACAGTAGCCGTAGGTGGTGTGGGACTTTCAACCATCATGGAAACAGCAACCATCGCCATCTCGCGAGCCGATGGAGTTGTAAGTGAGTTCGATGTAACACGAGCCGTGGGCGAAAGCGAGGCCCGAGTTTCCGAACGACCGAATACAAAAATTCTCCACACAATTCCATCAGAGTTTAAAGTAGACGGACGTAAAGTTTTAGGTAAACCACTTGGCCACGTGGGTGCCAAACTTGAAATTCGCACGCTCTTCGTGACCGCGGCTATGCCTCACGTCGAGGCATTGGTTAGCGCAATCGAAGCCCAGGGCACAGAGGTCTCCGACTTCTACGCCGCGCCCATCGCCGAGAGTATGGTCACGCTCACACCAAGCGCGCGCAATGCCGGTTCGGTGCTGGTGAACTTGGGTGCCGAAACCGTTTCGCTTGTGACATACGAGGACAGCTTACCAACATCACTTAAAGTCTTCCCTCTCGGTTCGGTCGACATCACCAACGACATCGCTTTGGGACTGCGCGTCTCGCTTGAGGAGGCTGAACAAGTGAAGTTAGGCTTGCTACCCGACAAACGACCGAATAAAAAAGTAGGTGATATTATCTCCGCGCGCTTCTCGGATATTTTCGAACTCATTGATACCCATTTAAAAAAGATTGGTCGCTCGGGCTTGTTGCCTGCCGGAGTTCTCTTCACTGGCGAAGCTTCGCATAGCAAAGGCATCGAAGAGTTGGCGCGCAAGGAGCTTGGCCTACCTGCCAAAGTGGCCAAGAATTTTATCCCCGGCAACTTGGCAAGTAAGCCCACCGAAGCGCGCGTGCGTGAACGCCTCGAGCGAGCCCGTGACCCCGAATGGTCGGTGGCCCTTGGCTTGTGTGTGCTCGGCCTAATGGGCCCCGGCGAAGAGTCGCTCGGCCTAAGAGTTGCCAAACGCACAAAGAGTGGTGTAATCAAGTTCTTGCGTCAGTTCCTACCATAGAGTATGATACCCACAAATGGCTAAAGTAACACCAGAGATTGAGGCATTCGCTCGCATTAAAGTTATTGGTGTGGGTGGCTCGGGCACCAACGCGGTCAACCACATGGTGCGCTCCAAGGTTAAGGGTGTGGAGTTTATCGCCGTGAACACTGATGCACAAGATTTGCATCATGCTTTGGCTCCAAAGAAAATCCATATCGGTAAGAATCTGACTCGAGGTTTGGGTACGGGCATGAATCCGGAGTTGGGCCGCAAAGCGGCCGAAGAAACAATGGAGGACGTGCAAGGCATCATCAAAGGCGCGGATATGGTCTTCGTAGCTTGCGGCATGGGCGGTGGCACAGGCACCGGGGCTTCGCCTGTCGTTGCCAAGAGCGCGCGCGAACAAGGCATCCTCACTATCGGAGTAGTCACCAAGCCATTCATCTTTGAAGGCGCGGCCCGTATGCGCCTGGCCGAAGAGGGCATTGCCGAACTTGCTAAAGAGGTGGACGCACTCATCATCATCCCCAACGATCGCTTGCTCCAGATAATCGACAAAAACACTTCCGTGGCGGCCGCTTTCGCAATGTGTGACGAAATTTTACTTCAAGCCGTCGAGGGCATCTCCGACCTCATCACAATGCCCGGTATCATCAACGTCGACTTCGCCGACATCCGAGCAGTGCTTGAGGACGCTGGGTCGGCCTTAATGGGCATTGGCACAGCTACTGGTGAGAACAGAGCCACGGAAGCCGCTAAGGCCGCTATCAACTCACCCCTTTTGGATATCTCAATCGACGGGGCACGGGGAGTCCTGTTTGCGATTTCAGGTGGCGAAGATCTCTCAATGATGGAGATCCAGGAGGCCGCTCATATCATCACCGAGTCGGCTGATCCAGAAGCTAAAGTCATCTTTGGCGCCATCCGTGACGATCGTTTGAAGAAGGGTCAGATTAAGATTACCGTCATCGCATCTGGTTTCGGCGGAGCCAACGCCACACCCAAGAAGCGTGGCCTCTTCTCAATGGGCTCGGTGGGAGAGGCAACAGCCAAACAAGAAATTAAACCCGCCCCCGTAGCCCCACAACCAGTTAGAGAAAAAGAGATAGCCAACGATATGGGAGTCCTAATGACTCGCCCACCCACTCCCCACGCCAAAAAGGAAAAGGAGAAAGAAGAGGAGGAAGACGACAGTTGGGCCATGCCCGCATTCCTGAGACGAAAGAAATAGTTTTGATATATAAACGAATCGCGACCGGCCGTCCCTTTGGACGTCCGGTCGCTTGAAGTCATACCACTTCCTGTTTGGCGATTTCCTCCAAAAGTGCCGCGATGTGAAGTGGGCGAAACGAGCCGACCACACGCTCACTCTTGCCCGCCCGAATGCGAGCAGCCAGTCCAGTTAGACGGGTGACTGGAATGAGACCGAGGAGTTCGCGCTGTACCCTGCATGTCACCTCGAGCTCTATGTTTCGATTAAGGGCAGTCTCCGCAATCCGTTCGAGTTCTTTGTAACTTGCCGGTCCGCCATCGGCCATCGTGTCCTCCTGCCCCAACTGGGGACTTGCCTACGGACAAGCTAACACACTTCGCCGAGGAAGGGTAGGCCTCTACACAGCTTCATTATTGACTACAAAATTGCTTGATCTATAATACTTGATATGCACGAAGACAAGCTCGACAATATAATGAAACAACTTGTTGATTTGAAAGG
>DATDSR010000028.1:0-4739 GCA_036517855.1 Minisyncoccota bacterium
CCATCCTCTTTTTCGGTGGAGAGGCCACCCACCACTTTGCCCTAATGCTTGCCATCGGTATAACCGTCGGCACATATTCATCTATCCTCCTAGCCTCCCCGCTATTGGTCTACATCTCCGGCAAATCTGGCTCTAAATAAGCGTATTTAGTGGTCAACATCGGATGTTGACCAGTTAGCTGAAATCGCACTTGACAAGTAAACCTGCCTGTGATAAACTCTCTGGCAGAGATAGAGTCTCAATCGGCCTGGGGTTCCAGCGCCGCGCGACACACGAGCTCTATCCTTTTCATTACACGCAGTATACCCCGGGCGTTAGCCCGTGGGAGGGAGTGAGTTCCCGAGCTACTGCGAGGGCTTGCTTAAGCAAGTTTTTGTAGATACCCCGAGCGTAAGCTCGTGGGTGATTCATTATCGAAAGGGGTGAACATTGACGTAAACAAAGCGCATACCCAGTTGGCGCGGCTAAAATTAACTGGGATCTGCAGGCGGACAAAAAAGAAGCGCCGGATGTTTTTGGCATAATGTCAAAGATAGCCGGGCCCACTGCAGATGCGAGGATAAAAGCGGGACGAGCCAGACCCACGGTCATCGACGACCAACGGACCTTGGTGAGCTGGCACCCGGGCGTAAGCAGATACGCTCCTCGCAAGACCCCAACCGTGTCCCTGCGTCGCAATTGCGGCGGGCGATGGCACGAGGATGGAGACAGGCTGAGTATCACGAGGGTCGACACTCGTCGTATCTTAAGCCACGAAGCTCCATGCCTAGTGAAGTTGGGCCACCCCGGACAAGCTTTCTTGTCCGGGGCTTCGTATTTTAATAAAAATATTTGACTTAGTTTTGCATAGTTGTAGCATTAAGTAAGAGCAGTTCACCGTCTCCGTATCTGACGGGATACTGGAGACAAGTAGAAGGCCAACAAAAGAGCGAGGTTCACGTGGGTATTTCCCAAACTACGTGTCACATCTGTGGAACCAAAGAGATTGGCGTTTACACCAGGGACGGGTACAAGAAGTACGGTGCCCATGAACCACCCGGCAAAACAGGCCGTTGCGAAATGAGCGATCACGACCTGCCGAACCAAAAGCCACCGAAGTACGTCTCTCTTGATACTACAAGAAAGGGACGGCCGATCCAGCCCATGGTTTCACCTTCCCCACGCGATGAATTTGAGGCACTTTTCGGTACTAGCTAGGCCTTTATTTGGGCCACATCTTGACCCCCTGGGCTTGCTTGCCCAGGGGGTTTAACCGTCCTTGACTTGAGTGAGGGGTTTGGTATACTAGCCCATACCGTCAGTTGGCGGTGTTGTTATTTTGTACTTTGAAAACTGAATACTTGCCCCGCGAAGCGCGAGAGCGCGAAGTGGGGGAAGACAGCAACATTAAGTGGCCCCCTCAAAAGGGCAACAAGGGAAACCTACCTGCCGGCAGGCAGGCATCTTTTCTCTTGTTCCGCTATAGTTATATTGAGAGTTTGATCCTAGCTCAGGATGAACGCTGGCGACGTGGATAAGGCATGCAAGTCGAGCGGGTTTAGACCCGCGGCGAACGAGGTAGTAACACGTAGGAACGTACCCCTTAGTCAGGCATAACCCATCGAAAGGTGGAGCAATTCCTGATGGTCTCTACACCGCAAGGTGATGAGTAAAGATTTATCGCTAGGGGAGCGGCCTGCGGAGTATCAGCTAGTTGGTAAGGTAATGGCTTACCAAGGCTATGACGCTTGGGGGAGGTGAGAGCCTGACCCCCACCGATGGAACTGAGACACGGTCCATACACCTACGGGTGGCAGTAGCCGAGAATATTCGACAATGGGCGAAAGCCTGATCGAGCGACGTCGCGTGGTGGATGAAGTCCTTCGGGACGTAAACACCTTTTGCCTGCAAGAAATTTCGATGATCAGCAGGAGAATAAGGGGTTGCTAACTCTGTGCCAGCAGCAGCGGTAATACAGAGACCCCGAGCGTTATCCGGAATCATTGGGCGTAAAGGGTGCGTAGGTGGATCTGTTAGTCGAGTGTTAAAACTTTGGGCCTAACCCAAATGATGCATTCGAAACGGCAGATCTAGAGTGTGTGAGAGGCGTACGGAACTCATGGTGTAGGGGTGAAATCCGTTGATATCATGGGGAACACCAAAGGCGAAGGCAGTACGCTGGCACATCACTGACACTCAAGCACGAAAGCGTGGGGAGCGAACGGGATTAGATACCCCGGTAGTCCACGCCCTAAACGATCTTCTCTAGCTTTACGGAGTATCGACCCTCTGTGAGGCGAAGCTAACGCGTTAAGAGAAGCGCCTGGGGAGTACGGCCGCAAGGCTAAAACTCAAAGGAATAGACGGGGACTCGCACAAGCAGTGGATGATGTGGTTTAATTCGATTCTAAACGAAGAACCTCACCAAGGTTAGACATTCAACTGAAGCACTGTGGAAACATGGTGCGCGTCACAAACGCAGTTGAACAGGTGTTGCATGGCTGTCGTCAGTTCGTGGTTTGAATTGTTCCCTTAAGTGGGGTAACGAACGCAACCCTCGTCGTCTGTTACAAGTGTCAGACGAGACTACTCCACTCTGTGGAGAGGAAGCGAGGATGACGCCAAGTCAGCATGACCCTCTGATACCTTGGGCTACACACATCATACAATGGCCGTTACAAACGGACGCAAACTCGAAAGAGAGAGCAAATCCGAAAAAAGCGGCCCCAGTTCGGATAGAGGTCTGCAACTCGACCTCTTGAAGTTGGAATTGCTAGTAATCGCAGGTCAGCTATACTGCGGTGAATACGTTCTCGAGTCTTGTACTCACTGCCCGTCAAGCCAAGGGAGCCGGGAATACCCAAAACATCCCGCAAGGGGTACTACGGTAAGTTCGGTGACAAGGGTTAAGTCGTAACAAGGCACGGGTAGCGGAAGCTGCTCGTGGAATTATTCAAGTGAACAAATCTTAATCCTTAAACAAGATTAATGATGTGTCGGTCTTCTCCGACCTTGCGTCGGAGTTGATAAAGGTGTTGGTCTCGGAGCCTAGACTTGAGACTACTAAGAAGAAAACTAAAGCGGAGCAAGAGAAAGGATAGTTCGCGCTTAATTTGCTATGAAAACCCAAGGGAGAAATCCCAAAGGGCCTATTTGCGTTCCCGAAATTTGATGTGTCGTATTATAACCACGATCGTGAGAATAATACGACAGAGGTGTTGATTGATTTGCAATTTGTATATGGGGGTGTTAGCTTTGTCGCAGGAGGTGGTTATGAAGCTCGTAAATGAACGTTGTATGGTGTGCAAGGAAGTCCACGAGATTGACCGAGTCGAGGCACACACCGGGGGTGATTATCTGATGCGCTGTGTTAATGCCCTCATGGACAAACTCGCGGCTACTCGCAGGGCCCTCCGTTTGGCTCCTGACCCAGACCACATGCACACGGCTAAGAAGTATCGCCGTTGGTTTGTCAACGAGCGAGCCGAGGTGCTGAGAAAAAAGCCCACCACACAACGATAGCTTGATGCCTGGGCCTGGCGACAATTCGCCAGGCCCGCAGTGTTTGCGATTGGGGTGAAAGTGTGGTAGTATTTGGCGATGCCGGAGCGAAAGGAAAAGCTGGTTTTGGTGGATGGGTTGATGGTTCGGGATACTATTGACGATGACTTTCACGTTCTGCACCTTCACCCTACCGATAAGGCATATTACTATGACCACAAGCTCTACATACCCAGGGATGAGATTTGGATTGATGTGCGCTACAAAAAGGAGGCCGACTTTCTAACTGCTGTGCAATTTTTTATTGAGGATAACGAGATACCCAATCACACGCCCTATTCGCAAGTGCGCCAGATGATGAAGGAAAAGTTTTGCAAGTCTGGCCCTGTGCCAGAGTTTGAGAAGTCGCGCAAGCAAGTTGGCACACACGAGATTGTTGAAGTTGATGGCAAAACAGTGCGAGAGTACATTGACCCAGAGTTTTTCGCCGGCGGTCATCCGCTCGTTTATAATTACATCCCCACTGGCGAAATTTGGTACGACACGTTTATTGATGCGAAAGAGATTGCTGACGTGCTTTTACACGAAGAGGTGGAGCTTGGCTTGATGCAGACAGGCAAGAGCTACGATGTGGCCCACGAGTATGCTCGGGTACACGAACGGGAATCTAGGCGAAAGCGGGGGGCGATTTATTTGGGCGACGTTAATGATCCCTGGCATGGTTTGTCGCTTGAGGAGATAATCAACAAATATTATGTCATCGGATGAAAAAATAAATACTGATAACCAAAATATTGCCGTAGAGAAGTTTCGCCAGACAACCGGCCTGTGTGGGCCGGCCGCGCTTAAGATACTCCTGTCGCACTTTGGCAAAACTTTTACCGAGGACCAGTTGGCCGCCCTGGCCGGGGTGACCAAATCCGAAGGCCAGTATGTGGTTGGTGTCGGTACCGAGCATGAGAATATGATTGAAGCGATCAAAGAAATTGGCGGATACGTTTTCGCCAAAGAGGAGGGGACTATCGCCGAGCTCGAGTATTTTATTAAGGAAGAGCGCTTGCCGGTCATCATTGGTTGGTTTGACGCGAGCGATCCGCCCGAGGATCACTATAGCGTAGCGGTTAATATAACGGACAAGAATATTATTATCGTTGACCCGGTCGAAGACAAAGTTGAACGCTGGCTTGACAGGCAAACCTTCCCCAAGATTTGGTTTGACTTCGTGGGCAAGGAAAATAAGATTGTCTCGTGGGGCTGGT
>DATDSR010000029.1:0-6208 GCA_036517855.1 Minisyncoccota bacterium
AACCCGGACTCATAGACGCAGGAGTGCAACCAGGTGTCCCCGCGGGAACACCCGTTGCGCCTGCTACCACCACAGCGAACTAGGCCGCAGGCTTGACAAAATTATAGAACAGTGTAGTATCTGGAGCAGATTCGGCGAGACGCCTCTATCGCTGACCAGAGATGAAGTGTCTGATATAGGCCGGAAACCTGTGTCAGACGGAGCCGGAAACTCCCATCGTCTGAATCATCGAGGCAAGGAGGTTCGTCATGTTCGTTTCCAATTGCGGTCTCAAGTGGTCGTACTCACTCCGAGTAGGCTGGCGTAAAGCCGGCAACACCGACCCGCTAGTCCAGAACTCCTGCAAGCTCTGGCGATTCGTGGCGATGGCCATGATCATCGTCGCTTGGGCCATCTACCCGGAGAGCCCTATTGTCACCGGCACGTTCAGGCAGGGTCTGTCTGGGGTTCTCGTTGCTTGCGGTCTCGCTTCGGGGATATTGGCAATGGCTTTTGCGAGCAGACCATGCCCGAAGATCCCGTCCATCAGAGGTTTCGCCGATGGGATCGATGAGATTTGGCGGGTTCTCACCAAGGGCGATATGGAAATCCGTGAGCGTCACTGGAGGGCTCACAAGGCCCAGTACATCTGGAATTTGATGGTATGGGCTGGAGCATGGAATGATGTCAAGGATATTGCTTGGGGTCGCCTACTCTTTCTCGCCGAAAGGGTGAAAGAGCTTCAAGGTTGTGGCGACGACGAAGTGTCTGTCGGTGCCGTGAGAAAGTCGCTCAAGGAGACATACAACATCTTCAGAGCATTCGATCTTGTCCCTGCGGTCGGGTACGACCCGTTCTTCCGCGGGGACCAGCCACCGAAAAACTAACGAGCGCGTAGCACCCCACGGGGTGGGCGTGGGCTCACTTCGTGGGGCATCCCGGCAAGTTGTCGCGGATGCTCTTTTGTTTTATGCTAGACATATCGGATATTGCCTAGTTGGTCTTGACAGTGGGTCTGGAACTGATACACTTTAGACACTAGGCCTTAGGGCTCCGAGATGCCACTCAGAAATGAGTGGCATCGACCGTTATCTTAGGCTCTGCATAACAGCGTCGACGACCTTGTTAAATTGCTTAGTATCTAAGCGACAGAGCTTACGAGAAAGTCGTTTTGTACTGATTGTTTTAATTTGCGAAAGAATTACTGAACCTGTCCTGTTGCTGTAGTTTATGGATACATGGTGAGAATCATCCCTCGGCTGGCTTGTAAGTGGTGCCACGCGAAGCATGTTTGGGTTAAACACGTTTAGCACGAGGACAGGTCTCTCAAATAGTTCGTTTTTACCGTCCTCTTCTGACCCAATGTTTATTCCGATTGAACTCCACCAAATCTCACGTTTATTACAGAAGATAGTGGATTCCTTGTTGTGAATTTCTTTCTTAACCTTATTCCACGAGTCAAAGTCTTTATTGTGGACCTTTTGCATTCTCAATATTGTACCACCTTGCCGGGTGGATTGTGATATACTTTTGGTATGGATGAGGACGTTCTTGCAAATGCGGGAGGCTCGGCAAGCATAGGTACGGGGGCGGCACCGGCGGTTCCCTTGCGTGAGCTTAATGGCAAAAAGATTTCGCCAGAGATTTTGAAATATGTGCCTCAAGAGTCGGCTGATTACTATCGTTTTGTGCCCGTAGGTATTAAGGATTCCGCTCTCGAGATTGGCATGGTAGACCCCGAGAACACCGAAGCGCGTAACGCGGTCTCTTTTATAGCCGACAAGCTCGGCATGCCTTTCAGGATTTACCAGATTAGTGGTGATGATTTCCACGCCATCCTCGACGACTATAAGAATTTAACCAGCGAAGTCTCAAAGGTTTTGGGTGAGTTCGATGCTGACCTTGCGGGCGACGAACGTCTGACTGACGCCATTTCAAAAAAGTTGGGAGACGAGAATCAGGACATTGCGCTCATCGAGGATGCGCCAGTGACCAAGATTGTGGCGGTTATCATTCGCCACGCTATCGATGGTAACGCAAGTGACATCCACATTGAGCCGATAGGTGACAGGGTGCGCGTCCGTTTTCGAGTAGATGGGGCCCTTTACACAAGTTTGTTCTTGCCGGCTAACGTCTATGACGCGGTGGTGGCCCGTATTAAGATTATCTCCAGTCTCAAACTAGATGAAAAACGTAAACCTCAAGATGGCCGTTTCAGTGCCCCGCTTGATGGCCGCAAGGTTGACTTCCGTGTCTCCACAATGCCGTCCTACTACGGCGAAAAGATTGCTATCCGCATCCTCGATTCGGAGAAGGGGGTAAAGAGTCTTGCTGATCTTGCGCTCTCCGACGACCACCGTCAAATGATAAAAAACGCTCTTGCTCGTCCCTACGGTCTCATCCTTATCACTGGTCCCACTGGCTCAGGAAAATCGACAACTCTATACGCGATGCTAAATGAGCTTGATCGTGAGAAATATAATGTCGTTTCCCTTGAAGATCCCGTTGAGTTCTCGGTCACCGGAGTAAATCAGTCACAGGTACGGCCAGAAATTGGTTACACTTTCGCCGACGGTTTGCGCTCTATCCTTCGCCAAGACCCGGATATGATAATGGTGGGTGAGATTCGTGACAAAGAGACGGCCGAACTTGCGGTACAGGCAGCACTTACCGGCCACCTTGTCTTCTCCACCTTACACACCAATAACGCTATTGGCGTGGTGCCCCGCCTTGTTGATATGGGTATTGATCCTTATCTTATCGCTCCGACGCTCACTTTGGCTATTGCTCAACGACTGGTAAGGCAGCTATGTCCTGATGGCAAGGAGCCCGAGACGATAGAGGGGGGTATCAAGGTGATTATTGATAAAGAATTTGAGGATCTGCCTAAAACATTTCGTGATAAGGTCCAAACCTCCACTCAAGTTTTCCACGCTAAACCATCTCCTTTGTGCCCGGGCGGTACTCGTGGCCGTATGGCCGTTTTTGAGATGTTCGAGATTGACCGCGAGATGGAGGCGCTCATCCTCAAAAATCCCACCGAACTAGCAATCTATAAATTGGCTAGAGAAAAGGGTATGTTGAGCATGAAGGAGGACGCGCTAATCAAATGTTTCAACGGGCTTATCCCCTTTGAAGAAGCAAGCGGGTTGTGACATTTGCTATAATAAAGCCATGACAAACAACGTACAGCCTAAGGTATTCATAGTCGAGGATGACCGTTTCCTCCTTGACATGTACGTTATCAAGTTTAACGAGCGCGGGTTTTCGGTTGAAACGGCTTTTGGGGGCCAAGAGGCACTTGATCAATTTGCTAAGGATGAAGTCAAACCGGATGTGGTGCTACTTGATCTTGTTATGCCCGAGGTGGGCGGTTTTGAAGTGTTGGAACAAGTAAAGCAAAAAAAGCTTTTGCCGGATTCACTCATTATCATACTTTCAAATCTGGGGCAGAAGGAGGACATAGACAGGGGGCTCGCCCTCGGAGCTGACGGCTACATTGTTAAAGCTTCGGCCACCCCTACTGAAGTAGTAAACAGAGTGCTTTCAATTATGGAACAGAAGAGTAAGTCTAAGAAGAGATAGGACTCTAATGGCATACAAAGAACAACTGGGGAAATTAGTCGAGGCAGTAAACGCCCAAGGTGCATCTGACCTGCATTTGTCGGTCGGTCACCGTCCGACTGTTCGCGTTTCAGGAGCGCTTGTCCCGCTAGTTAATTTTCCCGAACTTATCGCGGAAGACACGAAAGGTCTAGTGTCCGAACTTCTTACGCCAGAGAACAAGGCCCTCTTCTTTAGTAATAAAGACTTGGACTTTTCGTACATGACAAATGACGGCTTGCGTTTTCGCGGTAACGCTTTCTACCAACAGAGTTGCATTGGTGTCGCCTTGCGTTTGATTACTGCCAAGATTCGCGACTTTAAGGAACTTAACCTACCTTCGATATTGGAGGAGATCACTCACCGCAAGCAGGGTTTCTTCCTTGTTGTAGGGCCAGTAGGCCAGGGTAAGTCAACTACGCTTGCTGCTATGGTCAATATGATAAACCAAGAACGGGCAGAGCATATCATCACGATTGAGGACCCTGTGGAGTATCTGTACCCACCTGGTAAATCGATTGTTGACCAACGTGAAGTGCGTTTTGATACAGCAGATTTCGCTACGGCTATGAAGTCACTTTTCCGTGAGGATGTGAACGTGGCCATGATTGGAGAGATGCGTACGCCCGAGACTATCTCCACTGCGGTCACCGCGGCCGAGACTGGCCACTTAATCTTTTCCACTTTGCACACCAACAACGCCGCTCAAACCATTGACCGCATCATCGACTCATTTCCCGCCGGTCAACAGGCGCAAATCCGCATACAACTGGCTAGTTCGCTCATTGGCATTTTCTCCCAACGCCTTGTTCCACGTATCTCGGGTGGTCAGATACCAGCTTACGAACTTCTGCTCAATAATTCAGCCGTGTCCAACCTTATCCGTGAAGGCCGAACTCATGAGATAAACATGGTCCTCGAGACCGGCAGTGAAGCGGGGATGATAGATATGAATCATTCTATAGCCACGCTAGTGCGCAACGGTGACATCAATGCCGAAGATGCCTACCGCTACACCCTCGACCCCGAAGGTCTCCAACGTCTACTCTAATGCTGTTTAATTACAAGGTTATCGATAAGGCGGGTGGGGAGAAGGATGGCAGTATCGATGCCTCGAGTATCGATGGGGCCATTGCCAACTTACAAAAGCAAGACTTGGTGATTGTCGAGATTAAGCCGGCCATCTCTAGCGCGCCGGCAACGAAGCGGTTCAAGTCTCTCTTTGGTCGGGTCAAGATGAAGGATATTGTCATCCTATCCCAGCAACTCTCCACGCTGATTGGTGCCAATGTCCCAATTCTCACTACCTTTCGTCTGGTGGCGAGTGAAACAGAGAGTCCAAACCTTGGGGCCAAGCTTACCGAGGTGGTTGATGATATCCAAGGCGGGACCGCTATATCTGCGGCGCTTGCCAAGCACCCGGATGTCTTCTCGGCTTTTTATGTCAGTCTTGTGCGAGCCTCTGAAGAGTCGGGTAAACTGCCCGAGACGTTCAAGTTTTTGGCTGAATATCTCGAGCGTACATACAGGCTAGTGAGCAAGGCCAAGAACGCCTTGGTCTACCCGATATTTGTTGTTGCGGTCTTTGGATTGGTTATGATATTGATGCTCGTTATCGTCATTCCCCAGTTAACTGGCATTTTGCTTGAGTCCGGACAGAGTATACCCTTATTCACGCGCGCAATCATTGGCGTAAGCGATTTCTTTGTACATTACGGTATATTACTGCTCTTCCTGCTAATTGTGCTTGGCATTATCGTCTGGCAGTATTCGCGCACAGTGGCCGGGAAGTATGGTATTGACCGTTTTAAACTTTCACTGCCATATCTGGGGGGGCTTTATCGCAAGATGTTTCTTGCCCGCGTAGCCGATAACCTAAATATGATGCTCGAAAGTGGCATCCCTGTTATACGCTCGATAGAGGTGACTGCCGATGTGGTGGGGAATGAGGTGTATCGTAAGATAATGCTTGATGTCAGCGACACGGTCAAGGGTGGCGGGTCACTGTCTGAGGCTTTTGCATCACACAAGGAATTTCCTAGCATTATGGCCCAGATGGCTCGTATCGGAGAAGAGACGGGTAAGCTTGATTATGTGCTGAAGACTCTTAGCCGTTTCTATACACAGGAAGTGGAGGGCACCATTGATCTATTGGTTGGCCTCATTGAGCCAGTTCTTATCGTTGTGCTAGGCCTTGGTGTGGCAATATTGCTGGCGGGTATTCTTATGCCCATATACAGTCTTACTGGTGCTATATAATTATCCACAGCCCTCCAGTGTTTAAGCCGTTTCTTGGTATATAATGCTTTCATAACATTATTAGCAATTATTAACATTAGTAATTTACAAATGAAGAAATATAGTAAAGGTTTTACCCTTATCGAGCTCTTGGTGGTTATCGCCATCATCGGCATTCTCTCGTCAGTCGTGCTCGCGTCCCTCAACACAGCCCGTGTCAAGGCTCGTGACGCCCGCCGCATCTCGGATATCAACAGCCTCCAATTGGCTCTTGAGCTCTATAGCAACGATAACAGCGGAAAGTACCCATTGGCCAGTGCCACCTGTAGTGCTACTGTCTTCTATGGCCTTGAAGTTCTTACGTCAGGTACCGCCCCGTACATTAGCA
>DATDSR010000030.1:0-13184 GCA_036517855.1 Minisyncoccota bacterium
ACTCTCCACTTTGCACACCAACTCGGCCGCGGGGGCCATCCCACGACTCATTGATATGGGGGCGGAACCGTTCTTGCTCACCTCGACGATAAACGTGATTATTGCCCAGCGTTTGGTGCGCAAACTCTCTGACAGCAAAGAAGCGTACAAATTGACAGAGGCGGAGCTCAAGGATCTCGAGGGTTACGTCAATCTAGATCTTGTGCTTGAGGCGTTAAAAAAGGAAAAAATTGTGGAGAAAAATGTGACCTGGAAGACAGTCGAATTCTTCAAACCCAGAAAGACGAGCACCACTGCAGATGGCTATGGCGGCCGACTTGGTATCTACGAGATTTTTGGCGTGTCGACCGCCATTCAAAAGCTTATCAACGAGCGCGCTACGAGTGATGAGATTAACACGCAAGCACGTGGGGAGGGTATGTTAACCATGGTTGAGGACGGTATCTTCAAAGCCGTCCAAGGCCTGACTAGCATCGAGGAAGTCTTTAGAGTGGCCAACAATTAGTATGAAGTTTGTATATACCGCAGTTAGGGATGGAGTCAAAGAGACGGGGACGGCTGAGGCCTCTGATAAGTTTGCCCTGGCCAAAGATCTTAAGAACAAAGGTGTCACAGTTCTTAGCGTCGAACCGGAGGCTAGCAAGGGCCATTTTTTCGCGAAGCTCTCAAGCAAGTTCTCGACGATTAGTTTTAAAGAGAAGATATTTTTCATTGGCAATCTAAGCGAGATGCTTAGTGCGGGACTCTCTCTTACTCGCGCGCTCAAGGTTTCCCTCAAGCAGACGAAGAATACCAAGATGAAAAATGTCATAATCGCTGTGACAGACTCGGTTGATAAAGGCGGGAGTTTTGCGGAGGCCCTAGCACGCTTCCCAAAGATTTTTCCTCCCACAACGATTGCCATGGTTGAGGCAGGAGAGAAGTCCGGTCGCGTGCCCGAGGCGCTTCAAATAGTTTCCAACCAAATGCTTAAGACATACAATTTGCGCAAGAAGATTCGTGGCGCTCTCACTTACCCGGCCATTGTTATTTTGGCTATGATAGGTATCGCCGTAATGATGCTTGTGTACATCGTGCCCACACTCGCCGCCACATTCAAAGAATTGGGGGCCGAGTTGCCTCTTTCAACCCGTTTTATCATCGGCTTCTCTGATTTTCTAACCGGGCACTATCTCTACGCTATCCTATTATTTGCTGTGCTTTGTTTATGTTTTTACTATGGCCGCAAAGTCGCTTTCGTTCGAAGACTCTGGGCCTGGTTTCTCATCCATGCTCCGTTATTTGGCCATATTATTAAAGAGACAAACTCGGCAGTCACGGCGCGTACCCTTTCTTCTCTTCTTGCTTCGGGGGTAGATATCGTAGCGGCCCTCTCTATCACTGAGCGTGTTTTGCAAAACCCTTACTATAAAGAGGTTATTCAAAAAGCAATCATTGCCGTACCTAAAGGCGATACCCTTTCCGTAGTGTTTGGTGGTAAAGGGGCCGAGAAGCTCTACCCGCCATTTGTAGGCGAGATGATGAGTGTTGGTGAGGAAACGGGCAAGTTGCCCGAGATGCTCGGGAAGCTTGCCCAATTTTACGAAAATGAAGTCGAGGCTGTGGTCAAAGATCTTTCCACCATCATCGAACCTCTCATCATGCTCTTTGTGGGAGCAGGTGTAGGCTTTTTCGCCCTTGCCATGATTCAACCAATTTATTCAGTTGGGAATAATTTATAATCAATGAAAAATAAAGGTTTTACTTTGCTTGAGATTGTGATTGTTCTGGGGGTGGTTATGATTATTGCTGCGATGGCCATTACTTCCTTAGGCCGCTTTCGCAAGAACGCTGCTCTTGACGCGGCTCGCCAGGATATAATTACTGCCTTGCATGAAGCACGCGAACTAACTTTAAGTTCCAAAGATGCTACCGTGTATGGGGTTCACGTCGAAACGGATAGGGTGGTTCGCTTCACAGGTGCCCTCTTTGCTACAAGCACACCAAGCAATGTGGTGTATCTATTTGACCCACGCGTGCGGATGGTTAGTCTTACTTTCATCGGCGGTGGTTCCGACGTTATATTTAGGCGATTGACTGGTGAATCAAACAAATCGGGCGCTATTGTGGTTGCTGTTTATGGTTCTGATAACTTGCGCTCCACAACGACAGTTTCGTTAAGTGGTATAATACAGTGAGGGTAATGTTAAATCGCAAATGGTAAATGTAAAAAATGGGAAGAGGGGGTTTGGATTAATCGAGATTCTTGTAGGTCTCTCAATCTTGTCGTTGTCGTTCTTCTCTTTATTGCTGGTTGGTCGCAATGTTTCGCGCCTTTCGGCAAGCACCACCCGGTCTCTTCAGGCTGACTTTCTACTTGAAGAAGGGTTGGAGGCTCTGCGTTCGATTCGCGACCGTGGTTGGACAGCTAATATTGCAAATCTCTCGCTCTCATCGACCTCGTATTATCTAGATTTCTCTACGACAAGTTCGCGCTGGACAAGCACCACGACAGCTGGGGTGATTGATGAAACTTTCTGGCGGACTTTTGTTGTTAGTTCAGTTTCGCGCGATGCCAGTGATGATATTACACTTTCGGGGGGTACAGTTGATCCCAATACCAAGAAGTTTACTGTCATCCTAGCGTGGAAGGGCGTGTCTGCTACCACAACAAGTTCTATTAGCACTTACCTTACCAACTATTTCAATGATTAAAACGAGGGGTTTTACTATCCCCGAACTCTTGGTCTACGCGGCGATAATGGGTTTTGTAACGGCTTTTGTCATCGGCGGGATGCTTTCACTCAATAAATCTGTTGTAGTCTCGCGAGCTTCACGTGATGTTAATATTTCGGCAGCCACGGCCCTTGAGCGCATGGTGCGTGAGCTCAAAGATGCTTCAGGGGTGGTAGAGGTTGCTTCGGTGCTCGGTGTTAACCCAGGCGTCCTTACTATTACGACTACAAATGCAAGCACGACCGGTGGGACGATGAAATTCTCTCTCTCGGGCGGCCAGATTATGCTTACAACTAACGCAACAAGTTCTTTAACCGCCGGTAGCGTTAATGTTTCACGCTTAGTTTTTTATAATGCTACGTCTACCAACTCGAGTGCAGTTCGCATTGAAATGACAGTCTTAAGCACGAGCACTCAAAATCGCTATTATTATGACACCGCAGTGTTACGCGAGAGCTATGTACAATAGAGGGCAAGCCCCTCGAATGAACTCGGGGCAAGCAGTTATTTTGCCCATCCTTGTCGTACTCCTAATCGCTTTCACTCTTGCTGGGCGCGCCGCGCGCCCAGCCTTAAGAGACACACAACTCGCCCGCGAGCTTCAAGGGTCAAAACGAGCTGGAGCCCTGGCCGATGCCGGGGCAGAAGATATTTCCTATCGGATTAGGAAGGCAATGCAATATGGCGTTGTTGAGTACGTGCCACTTGGTGACTTTTTCGCAATCACAACTGTGAGTACAAATCCGGACGGTTCTCAAAAGACCGTGTCGGGCTTGGGGAGTGATGGGAGTAATACTCGCCAAAAAACGACCAATCTAACCAAAGGTGACCAGGTCGATTTCAATTACGCGGTACAGGCTGGTAATGGCGGTTTTACCATGGCTAACACTTCATCAATCAAGGGCAATCTTTATTCCAATGGTCCGGTGGTTGGCTTAAACAGTACAAAGATATACGGTAGCGTTGTTTCGGCCGGGCCAACCGGACTTATAAACGGGGTGCATTCTACCAGTACTGGATACGCGCATACTATCACTTCCGCCACCTTGGATGGTTCCGCTTATTATCAGAGTATTTCTGGTTCGACGGTGCATGGTTCCTCGTGTCCGAATTCTTACTGTTATCCGGGCACCCCAGACAAGCCCACTACCACTTTCCCCATATCAGACGCACAGATTGCCGAGTGGGAGGCTCAAGCAGAGGCTGGCGGTGTCTACAGTGGTACCTGCCCCTACCAAATCACAACCACTGTTACCATCGGCCCCATGAAGATTCCTTGCAATATGGAGATTTCAAACAATGCCACAGTCACATTTGCTGGGATGGTTTGGGTGGTGGGCAATATCAGTTTTAAAAACAGTAACTCCATCAAACTTGACCCGGCACTCGGGGCAAAAAGCATCGCTATTATTGCCGACGATCCTGCTAATCGCACAACTGGCAGTACTGTATCTATAGCCAACTCAACCACCTTCCAGAATTCGGGGGTTAAGGGCTCATTCTTCTTTCTAATATCTGGCAACACTTCGTCAGAAAGTGGAGGCGGTACTACGGCCATAGATCTATCAAATTCGGCCACAGGGCCAGTGGTGCTATACTCTAATCATGGCAAGATTAGTCTTGGCAACAACAGCCAGCTGAAATCTGTCACGGGCCACCTTATTAGTATGAGCAACAGCGCACAACTTATTTACGACGATGGTCTCGAAAGTGCGCTCTTTGATACTGGTCCTGGGGGCTCGTGGAATGTGGTAAACTGGAAGGAAACACAATGAATAAAGGCAACAAACAATCGGGCCAAGCCCCTCGACTTAGCTCGGGGCAGGCGGTCATCATCCCCGTTACAGTCTTGATGCTTATCGCCCTTTCCTTGATAGCCAGAGCTACTCGGCCTGTCAAAACAGAAGCCGAACTTGCCCGCGGTTTACTAAGTTCTAAACAAGCCGGAGCCCTTGCCGATGCTGGTAGTGAAGATGTGACTTATCGGGTGAAGCGGGCCAAACAATACAACACAACAGAATATGTTTTACTAAACAATCTTATCGCGACGACTACGGTTAGTACCGACTTAATTACGGGAGTAAAAACGATCTTGGCCTTGGGTAACATAGACAGTCGCATTCGTCAAAAAGCGATTAATTTAGTCAAAGGGGACCAAGTCGAATTTAACTATGGTATGCAAGTAGGTGCCGGTGGTCTCTCTATGGCCAACACATCGTCGGTCGCCGGCAACATATATTCCAATGGTTCTGCGACTGGCGATGGCAATACTATTACCGGGTCAGTGGTTTCAGCCGGCCCAACTGGCTTGATTGACAACCTCCGTACCTCGGGTGATATGTACGCTCACACCATCAGCAATTCTACCGTGGGTCGGGACGCGTATTACCAGAATATTTCGAACACCTTTGTGGCTAGAACTGCGTACCCAGGCAGTCTTGATAAAGCTACTGCCACGATGCCCATCTCCGACGCCCAAATCGCCGAGTGGGAGGCAATAGCCGCCACAAATCCGATCCTGACTTGCCCGTACTCGATTTCGAGTGGCACGGTTATTCTAGGGCCGGCCAAAATAGCCTGCGATGTGGAGATTTCGGGCAACAGCACGCGAGTTACTCTTGCAGGTATGGTTTGGGTAACTGGTAAGATTACATTCAAAAATAGCCCCACCATAAGTGTGGATAGCGCTCTCGGGTCAAACAGTGTGGCCATTATCGCCGACAATCCCCTCAATCGCAACACCTCCAGTAATATCGAAATTCAAAATTCAACCACGTTCACTGGTTCTGGCACGCCGGGTTCTTTCATATTCCTTATTTCAGGCAACACTAATGCTGAAAGTCCTCCACCCGGGCCCATGGGTGGAGGTGTTGTCGCTATCAACTTGCAGAATTCGGCCAACGGGGCGGTGATACTTTACTCTAACCATGGCAAAATCAGCATTGCTAATTCAGCACAGGTAAAAGCGGTAGTAGGCTATAAGGTGGCTATGGCCAATACCGCCCAACTTATCTACAACGACGGTCTTGAGAGCGCCCTCTTTGATACCGGCCCCGGCGGTTCATGGAACGTGAGTTCGTGGAAAGAGACCCAGTAATTTTTGCTATACTACCCCAATGCCTTCGGAGAGGAAACAAAAAAAGCTGGTGGTGGCTAATTGGAAGATGAATCCTCCTGCACTGGTGGATGCCGTGCGCCTTTTCAGTGAGGCCAAGAAGACGGCTGGGCGGGCGGCTCTTGTGCAAACTGTTATTTGCCCGCCAGCACTTTATCTTTCTGGTCTGGCAGAACTTGTCTCTGGTCATCGTTTGGTACTTGGCGCGCAGGACTGTTTTTGGGAGCGATTGGGCGCCTTCACGGGGGAAATAAGTCCTGCTCAACTTTCGTCGCTGGGAGTACGTTATGTGATATTGGGTCACTCCGAGCGTCGCGCCTTGGGGGAGACCGACGAAATTATTGCCAAGAAGGTTGCCGCCGCTCTCAAGGAAGGCCTGGTGACTATTATATGTGTAGGCGAGGAGTATCGTGATGAAAGCGGGACATATTTCAATATTGTACAGTCGCAAATCGAGGCTACGCTTGCCAAGATTCCCCGTCGTTACTTTCTGAATGTTGTGGTCGCCTATGAACCAGTTTGGGCAATCTCCTCTCACGCTACCGGGGTTGAATCAGTTGCTGACATGCTACAGATGAGCATCTTTATTCGCAAAGTTTTGGCTGGTATGTGCGGAAAAGATCTGGCCGCCAAGTTGCCAGTGCTCTATGGTGGCTCGGTTGACGAGCGCTCTGTGGTGGGTTTTGTAAAAGAGGCGGGGGTGGACGGTTTCCTTGTGGGCAAAGCTAGTCTCTTGCCCGAATCTTTCAGCGCGATAATAAAAAATGTTAACGAAGCTGCCGGCTCTCTCTAGCTTGCCCGCCTTGGAGGGCGCGCCCATCAGCAAGGGTACTCGCGTACTCCTGCGTCTGTGCATGAATGTACCAATGGATGGCGAGCGTATCACTGATGACTTTAGGCTTATCAAAGTTTTGCCAACGCTCAAATATTTACTTGAGAGGGGGGCGAAGGTCACAATAATTTCGCATTTTGGTTCGGATGGTTCACAGTCGTTAGTCCCCATCGAGAAATATTTGCGCGAGCATTGTCTGGGCGATTACAAAGTGTTGCCGAACTTGCGCTTGAGTCCTGGCGAGAAGGAGAATGACGACGCCTTTACTCGTGAACTTGCCGAGGACCAAGATGTGTACGTGAACGAGGACTTCCCAGCCGCGCACCGAGAGCACGCCTCAATAGTGGGCGTGCCAAAGTTCCTGCCGAGCTTTGTGGGTCTGCAGTTTGAGCAAGAGGTGGAGCATCTTTCGCGTTTTCTAAACCCAGCTGCTCCGTGCGTGGTTGTTTTGGGTGGGGCGAAACTTGCCACTAAATTGCCAATGATAAACGCCTTCCTTCCCAAGGCCGACAAAATCTTCCTTGGTAGTTTCTTTGCCACAGTAGCCGATGAAGTTCCGAAAAATACAAAAGTTATTTTGCCCGCTGACGTTGTTAAGCAAGATGGAGTCATCGTGGATAGTGGACCAGAAGCTCTTGCAGCCATGATTGGGGCGGTCAACAAAGCTAAATCAGTAATCTGGAATGGTCCCATAGGCAAGTTTGAAGATGGCTTCGACAAAACCACAAATGCTTTGGCCCAAGCAATAGCGGCAAACTCAAACGCCGAAACAGTAGTGGGCGGGGGGGATTCAATCGCGGCAATCAAGGCCATTAACATAATGGATAAGTTTGGCTTTGTCTCCACCGGCGGAGGTGCAATGTTAGATTTTCTAGCACATGGCACACTGCCCGGAATTGATGCTATAATTAATTCGCCTTTTGATTAGTAATTAGAAATTAATCTTATGTCTATCCCACTTTTAGGATTCGTGCCAGGTTGGATAATCCTTTTAGTAGCTCTTGCGATTATCGCCTACTTTTTTGGTAGGAAGGGTCTGCACTTTATAGCCATAGTTTTCATCATCTGGCTAGCCTGGTACCTCTTCCGCGGCTATTTTTAAAGTTAAATGAAACAGTGGGTTCACAGAGACTCACATGGGGCAACGCTGTTAGACAAGCTTCTTGAGAGTCGGGGAGTAAAGTCTGAATCCGAGCGAGAGCAATTTTTGCACCCGGATTTCGGGCACGATACGCACGACCCTCTATTGATGAAGGACATGGACTTGGCCGTGGCGCGGATTGCCGGAGCGGTTAAGAGAAATGAGAGGATAGTGGTGTTTGGAGACTATGACGCGGATGGCATACCCGGGGCGGCGGTGTTACACTCTTTTTTCGAAAAGATAGCGTACGAGAATTTTGAGACTTACATACCCGATAGATATAGCGAAAAGTATTCGCTTGCCGAAGAATCCTTACGAGCTTTTGCCTCACGGGGAACTAGGGTTGTGATAAGTGTGGACTGTGGCATTACAGATGTGTACGAAGCTACTGTGGCGCGCGAACTTGGTATTGATTTAATTATTACCGACCACCATCTCACGCCAGATGTTTTGCCAGCTGCTTATGCCGTCATCAACAACAAGCGCGCCGACGACACGTATCCTTTCAAGTATCTCTGTGGGGCCGGTACGGCATTTAAGTTAGTCCAAGCTCTTTGTCGATCGGGCAAGTTTGTTGTGGGTAAAGAGTTTGAGAGAGAGGTGCTAGATCTCGTTGCCATTGCCACGGTCTGCGATATGGTGCCACTTGTGGGCGAGAACAGGGCCATCGTAAGTGAAGGGCTCAAATTTTTGCGTACCAGTGAACGTGTGGGCATTAAGGCACTTTGCAAGAAGTTGAATATCAAACAAGAGTTTATGAGTGAGGATGATATCGGTTATTTAATCGGTCCACGCATCAACATCTCTAGCCGGATGGCCCACGGCTCGGACGCTCTGCATTTGCTCACCACGCACGATGCCTTGCTTGCCAACACCATCGCTAGTCAACTGCAGGCTCGCAACAAAGAGCGCCGTGAGAACGTGGAGGTGATTATGTCACACGTGCAAGAACGTTGGATGAGCCACGAAAGTAGGTCAGTGCTTGTGGCCGGCCACGAGAGTTGGCGAATGGGTGTGCTCGGGCTCACTGCCTCGCGCCTTGTAGAGAATCATGCTCGACCCGTTTTCCTTTGGACGCGCAATCACCTGGGCGAGATCAAGGGTTCAGCTCGTTCAGACGGTACTGTGTCGGTGGTGGACATGCTTAAGCATGCTGGTGGCGACGACTTTTTCAAAAACTTTGGTGGCCACGAGATGGCCGGCGGCTTCTCTCTCGATTCGACTCGCGAAAACGAGTTGCCTGATCGCCTTGAGCGAGCCTATGAGAAGGCGGAGAAGTTAAAGAGCGAGCAAGAGAAGATTTACTATGACGCCGAGCTCGTAGCAAGTGAAGCCAATTGGCAAACCTATAAAAGTTTTGAGGCGTTGGCTCCATTTGGTAAAGAAAATCCAAAGCCCACTTTTTTATTAACTAATCTTGAACTCGAGAGTGTCAAAGAAATGGGAGAGAGCGCCAATCACATCGAGCTCACCTTTAAAGATAAAGTGGGTGGCAAACCTCTCAAAGCAATGGGCTTTTTTATGACCAAAAAAGATTACCCAAATCTCGACTTTGCCCCAGGCACCCGCCTAGACATCCTCTTCAACCTCGAAAAAAGTTACATGAGAGGCTTCGCCGAGCTTCGCTTTAGGCTTATAGATATCCGCAGCTCAACCGGCCTAGAATAATTGTCAACATTCATACGGCCGTGGTAATATTGCCAATGATGAAAAGAGAAGCGATAAGCAAAATTAGTAACTTCATTTTGACAGAGATTGAATGGCTGGTTGAAGGGGCGGCGATAAGTTTTAGTCGAGGCTCATTAAACCAGAAAATATTGAGGATGGATAAAGCTTACGCGCAATGGGAAATAAACAAAGCCTTAAGATATGCCGAAAACAGAGGATTCTTGGTAGAGAAAAACAAGAGGTATGTTCTATCGAAGAAAGGGCGTAAATGGGTTAATCGACAGAAGTTTAATCAACTTTGCTTTAAGCCAAGCAAGAAATGGGACAGATCTTGGAGGATAATTATTTTTGACGTGCCAGAGGAGGAGAGAACTGCCAGGGACTTATTAAGAGGCAAATTGTTTGATTGGCAGTGCACAAAATTGCAACAGAGCGTATTCATCACCCCGCATAATTGTGAAAGGGAATTGGGGGAGTTGGCCAAGGCACTTTCTGCGGAAACGTATATGCACGTAATTGTCTCGAAGCAATTGGATCCTGTTCTGGAGAACAAATTGCTGAAAATTTATCAACTGACCTGATTGGCAATAATTACACGGCCGTCAAAATATTACCAACGGCAAATTGAAACGAGAAAGCCGTCCAAGTCAGTTTAGTATTATTCTGTTATAATTCCCAACGAATGAAATACATTATTTATACCGATGGTGGGGCACGAGGCAATCCGGGGCCGGCGGGGTCGGGGGTGGCACTTTACGATGGGGAGGGGAACGTTTTGCGCGAGGCGCATTTGGCTTTGGGTAAAGCTACTAATAATTTCGCCGAATACAGCGCCGTTGTGTTGGCGCTTGAAACACTTAAAAAGCTAGTGCCACAAAGTAAGCGTAAAGAGACAGAGGTTGAGATAAAGATGGATAGTGAGCTAGTTGCCCGGCAGTTAAGTAATAGATACGAAATCCGCGAGGCCACGCTCTTTCCTCTTTTTATCAAGGTGCACAATTTGCTGGTGAGCCATTTCCCTAAAACCAAGTTTACCCACATCCCGCGCGAGCAAAATAAGCACGCCGACAGACTCTCCAACCTAGCAATGGATGAATCCGAAACTCTCCTTTCTCGTTAGTGGCTTTTTCGTGGGGGTTCTCCTGCGCTCTTTCGTTGATTTAGGTTTTGCGCTGGCATTATTTTTATTTGCGTTCGCGCTGGCATTTTTTCTCATATACTTCGTTACAGACAAAAGTAAAGTTTTTATTTTGGCTGCTTGCTTGTGTTTGGGCGTGGGTTTGGGCGTAGCCCGTTACGAGTGGCGAGACTCTTCGAATAGCGTGCAAATGCCGACAGAACTAACCGGGGTTATAAACGAAGAGCCGGATGAAGGGGATAGCACGGTGAGTTATCGAGTTAGGCTCGAAACCAGAGGTCGGACCTTAAGCCCCGATTTCCAAGGTCCGACCTCAAGACCAACAATCCTCGTTTCGGCTCGCTCAGAGCCACGTTTCGAATATGGCGATCGTGTTTCGCTTGGGGGCAAAGTTTCGCCAGTGCAAGATTTCGCCGCGGCCGATGGCACCATCGTGCCTTGGCGCAAGTACTTGGCTCGCGATGAGATTTATTTTCAAATGTCTTTCGCCAACATCGAGCTAGTCGAGCACGGCCAAGGCAATTGGTTGATTGCAAAATTGCTAGTTATCAAACATGCCTTCCTCTCTCACTTGGCCAAGCTCATCCCCGAACCAGAGGCTGCTTTGGGTGGTGGCCTCACGGTTGGCGCCAAGCAGGCAATGGGCAAAGAGTTACTCGACAAGTTTCGTGTTGCCGGGCTCATCCATGTGGTGGTGCTCTCGGGCTACAACCTCACCATCGTGGCCCTGGCCGTGATGTGGTTTTGCCGCAAGTTCCTCTCCGAGCGAGTGAGCATTATCTTGGGCATCGTGACCATCATCCTCTTTGGCCTAATGACAGGTGGCAGTTCCACCGTGGTGCGCGCCTCGGTGATGGCTATCTTGGGTTACCTCGCCCTAGCCACCGGCCGCACCAGCGAAGTGGCTCGAGCCTTGGTGATTGCCGCCCTCTTAATGCTCATCGTCAATCCTAAAGTGCTGGTCTTTGACATCGGCTTTCAACTCTCCTTCCTTGCCACGCTCGGTTTAATTTATCTTGAGCCAATTTTCGCCCGCCTCAAATTTATCGAGCGATTACCTAAAAAAATCCTGACACTCGAATTCCGCTCGGTGGCGAGCGCTACTCTTGGAGCACAACTGGCCGTCTTCCCCATCATCCTCTACACCTTCGGCAACTTCTCCCTCTACGCCTTCCCCATCAATATGCTCGTCCTACCCCTCGTGCCCCTCTCAATGCTCCTCGTCTTCCTTACTGGCCTCGCCGGTCTCGCCTCCTCCCTCATTCCACCCCTCGTCATCCTCGCCAAACCCCTAGCCTGGCTAGCGTATCTCGTGCTCGCCTACTTCATCGGCCTAGTGAATCTCGTTTCCCATTTGCCTTTTGCCAACCTCCAAGTCACTCACGTCCCCTTCCTCGTCCCGCTTATTTGTTACGTTGTCCTCATTTGGGCTGTCCTCAAATTCCGCAAAAAAGAGCACTTAGGGGTCTGAACCCTAAGTGCTTGATACTGGGTCCAGTAAGGCCTTGCAATTATTGAGGGGGGGGGTAAAATGAAACGGTTATAGTTAATAGCCATATATATGTCACCAGAAGATAAATCTCAGATTGAAGCTGATATTGCGGAAAAAGAGAAGTATGAACGAAGGCGTTTATGGGAATTAATCATGCGGAACTTCGGAGATGTGGTGGGCTCTGTGCCAGGAACTTTAACGGTTGGAGAAATTAAGGAGAAGCTAAGTGAATGGATTAAACTTGACTTTGAGGAAAGCAAGAGACCAAAGTCCCAGTCTGAGATGGGGGAAACGGAAAACGAGCGGGCGTTATGGAATTTTCGTGGTATCAATGCAAGCCGGGAACTGAGCGAGTTTGATCATCATCTTAGGCGGCTTGCTCAAGATGATAGTGAGACCATGGATGCTTTGAAAGCCCGTCTATTGGGGTGATATTAACATAAATTGAATTTATGTCGTTGTGTCCAGCCCGCCGGAAGTACTCCGGCGGGCTTCGACAATTTTATGGTAAGATATTTCAATGACTCACAAGGACCTAGAACAGGAAGATCCAGACGTTAATTCAGCACTTCTTCGTGAGGAGGCTCGGCAACGGTTGGGGGTGGAGTTGATACCTAGTGAGAATTATGTGAGTCCGGCGGTGCTTGAGGCTCTTGGTTCGGTTTTTACCAACAAATATTCTGAAGGATTCCCCGGCCGGCGATATTATGGGGGTAACGAGAACACGGATGTCATCGAAAATCTTGCGATAGAGCGGGCCAAGAAGTTATTTAGATGCGATCACGCCAACGTGCAGCCACTTAGTGGCTCGCCGATGAATCAGGCGGTATACCTCGCTTTGCTCAAACCCGGCGACACCATAATGGGTATGGATCTCTCACACGGTGGGCATCTTACTCACGGCTCACCCGTTTCGCATATGGGTAGGTTGTTTAATTGGATTCGCTACAAGACGGACCCGGCGAACGGAGGCAAAATTGATTTTGAGCAGTTGATGAAGCTCGCAAAGGAGCACAAGCCCAAAATTATTTTGTGTGGCTACACAAGTTACCCGCGCGATTACGATTACGCTGACTTTAAAAA
>DATDSR010000031.1:0-18031 GCA_036517855.1 Minisyncoccota bacterium
TATCAACGCCTGCCCAATCAGCATTGCCATCTTTATCATTATCTATGCCATCGGAGCATTGCGGACAAAGACCTGGGCCGCCCTCGGGACAGTTGTCGGGCACTTTTGGATCCACTTCGCTGTTGTCTGCGTAACTAAAACACCCTTTGTCATCAGGATAGTCGGCCAAAGAATCTTCTGGGTCAGCATTGTCCACACCATCGTTACATTGTGGACACTTACTAGGACCATCGGTTGGACAATTAGCACCTGTAGCGCTCTCGTTGTTGTCAAGCGCAGATCCGCACTCCGGGTCTAGAGGGAAATCTGTGAAGCCATCCCCGTCGTTGTCCTCGCCATCGTTACATTGTGGACAGATACCCACCCCGCCAGCGGGACATTCATCCTCCGGAGGCGGGCCAATGCCGAAACGGGCTACAACCTCCTTGGTACCATCCATGGTAACGGCACACTGCGGGACTTTGCCACTACAGGCACCTTGCCATTCCCAGAAGGTTGAACCGGGAGCTGGTTCGGCAATAAGCGAAACGACAGTATCAAACTCGAAAACAGCAGTACACTCTGGCTCACAAGAGATTTCGTCTCCGGTGGAAAAGACAGCCCCTTCACCTCCGTTATCGCCAATAATCTCAACAAACAAAGTTTGACTACCCACCTCACCAAAGTAAGCTTCCGCTTGGTGCGATGCTGTCATGGTAAGCTCGCAGACCGGAGAATCACCCTCGCAATCCCCCGCCCAGTATAAGAATGTGCTATTGCTACCAAATGGTAAGGCCGTCAAGGTAACCGTCTCGGCAGTATCGTACTCTTTGGAACAATCTTCGCCGCAGTCTATGCCGGCGGGTGTCGAAACAACCTTTCCTCCAGAGCCACTGTCCACCACCACTGTCACGTCTAACATAACCGGGTCCTCGTACTGGTCGCCTGGGCCGCTACAATCAGGGTCGTCAAGCCAGTCGGCCTTACCGTCGCCATCGTTATCTATACAATCGTTACATTGGGGACCTGCTGGCGGAGGAGGAGGGTTGGGATCAACTTTAAAGACCGCCCTTATCTCTTTATCTGCGTCCATCAACACTTTAGAGCAGATACGCGACTCGGGCACCGAACAATCGCCAACATCACCTCCTGTCCAAGTATCAAACATGTAACCATCACCGGGGTTTGCCACGAGATCAATGGAGATACCATCTTCGTATGAGTAAACACAAGTTCCTTGATCACAAAGATTAGTTTCCCCGACTTTCACATCGGAGTTATTGCCACCACCAGAGAGACCGGTTGTGAGATTGCGCCCACCCTCCGAATAAACCCCAGGACCAAATGCTGGGTTCCACTTCATCCATCCAATCACATCGTCACTCCATGAATAACCAGTGAACTCTAAGCCATCAAAAGAGGTTGTATAGCTCGGACCTGAAAGGTGTATCCAACCCTCCCAACCTTGGGCCGAACTGCCGTTTATCACCTTGGCCCAACCAGTAAGCACCCCATTCTCTACTTTAGCAGGACAGGGAGAGACTGGACAGCCAGACATGTCGCCCGCATTAAAACTAATCCAACCTATTGCCGAATTCCACGCGTAGCCCGACAAAGCGCCTGAATCTCTGTCCAAATTAACACCGTAGTTTGAGGTACCACAACTAATTGAATCCTTACAGCTGAAACTAATCCAGCCAACATTCGAACTCCAAGCGTACCCCTCAACCGGGCTCACAGCGGCCAGGGCTTGGTCAGCACCCAGCAAACCCCAAGCGCCCAAGCTCAAAGCACAAACAATGAGAAACTTCTTCACCTCTACATTGTAACACCAGCCTTGGCAAGTGCCTCAAGGATATCCCCAATCCCCCCAGCAAAGATTTTCTCTATGTTGTGCCAGCTTTCTTTAATCCTATGATCCGTAACCCTATCCTGAAGAATATTGTAGGTGCGGATCTTCTCGGAGCGGTCGCCTGTGCCAATTTGGTTTTTGCGTTCAGTTGAAAGGGCTTTGGTGGCACGCTCCTCCTCCGCATCGGCAAGTTTTGCTACCAGGATCTCCATGGCCTTCTCACGGTTAGCAAGTTGACTGCGCTGGCTTGAAGAGCGCACCACGATACCGCTAGGCTTGTGCAAGAGACGCACGGCCGTCTCAACCTTGTTCACGTTCTGCCCGCCGGCCCCACCCGAACGAGTAAAGCTCATCTCGATATCAGCAGGGTTAATAACAATCGTGCCCTTCTCTCGTATCGGCATCACAGCCACCGAGGCTGTGCTTGTGTGCACCCGACCCTGCTTCTCTGTGGCTGGTACACGTTGCACCCTATGCACGCCAGACTCATAGCGCATCTTCTCATACACACCCCCACCCCCCATTTCGTACATAAGATCGTCAAGCTCCGTCACTGCCCAACTGTTGTTCTTAGCGTAGGCGGTATACATATTGCCCAAATCTCGGGCAAAGATAGCGGCCTCATCGCCGCCAGCACCCGGTCGAATTTCTAAAATTATTTCCCTAGCATCAGCACCACCCACTTGCCCTGAGCCCGTCGAAGGGCCCACTATCAATTTCATCTGCTCAAGTAATTGCGCAGCTGCTTCGGGCGATTGCGCCAACAAGCTCTCGTACTGAAGTGCGAGATATTTGGTTTTGGGATTCTTTTTAAACTCGTCTAAATCCACTTACTTAGCCTCTTTTACTTTTGCCTTTTGACTTTTTACCTTTGACTTTCCTGCCCGTGTGTTAAATCGCTCTACCCGACCAGCTGTGTCAATTACCTTTTTGTCTCCTGTAAAGAATGGATGGCAAGCACTGCAAATTTCCACATTAATCTTCTCTTGCGTGCCGCCCACGGTAAAGGTATTGCCACAACTACAGGTGACAAGAGCGTTGGTAAAGTAAGTTGGATGTGTATCTTTCTTCATATTATTTTATACGTGGGTTAATTTCTGTTCCACTATTGAAACTCTCTTGTGCATCTTCTGCAAATCTCTGTGGTGCGTCTCCTTCTTCTCGTAATTCAACACTACGTCATCCAAGCGAGTACCCAATGCCTCGATCTTATGACCCAATCGCGTCTCAACTCCTTTAATTTCAGATTTTAGTATCTCGTGATTGGCATCTGACTTGTCCGCTCGCTCATTCAAATCAGCCACCGCACTGGCCACCAGTTCAATTTGGGCGGATAAAGTTGTCTTAGTATCGTCGATTTTTTTGTGCAGACCAGCAACATCGCTATGCATTGCACCACCAAGCTGATCAATCTTCTTGGCCAAATCCTCGTTGGTCAAATTCTTCTTTTTGACCGCTGCCCTGCCATTTGAGCCATTTTTAACCCGCTTCTTCAAATCCTTCATGCCCGTATCCTAGCACAAATTGGCTCTCACAAGCAACTACTGGTCAAGAAGGGCGATGTCTTTGTCGAATTGGGTGGCACGGGTGGCTACTTGGTAGCCGTAGCTTGAGACAGGGTTCATGTGGCGGGCCAACTTTGTACCACTAACAGTCAAGCCTGCGTAATACTTGGCCGCCGTACAAGCGCGTTGTTGAAACACGGTTGAGAAGGCGGGGGTACACCTTGTCAGGCCATCGGATAGGTACAAGGCCGTACCAGTGAAGGCATCGAGGTTGCGGAAAGGGTTGGGTGCAGCGATACCCATAACTTGGGCAATACGTTTTTTAAATCCCGTTTCGGTACCCACATTCCACCACGTGGCTGGCATAAATTGAGATGGCCCCATCGCTCCTCCATAAGCGCCGTCTGAATAAATCGGGCAAGAGACCGGAGTCGTATCCGCATTAAGTCCGAGCTCGCTCATAATGGCGAGGAAGGAGGGCTTCTGCGAGGCCGACATCACCGTGCCTTCAGAATTAGTGGCGGTTTGATTGTATGTACATTTGCCGATGTTCTTGCCGATAAGACCTCCCACCGATGACTCTTGGGTAAGTACGGCCAGGGTGAGCGCGGGCGATACACCAGTCTTGTCAGAGTACATCCGCACGAGCTTAAGAGCCTCGCCGAATGGTAGCTCCTGACCACCCACGGTGCGGAAGATGCGATTGCGAATCTCGTTTTTGGCCCGCTCAAGATCGACAAGCTTGGCCTGATAAACTTTGGCCTGGGCTTGAGTGAGCTTCAAAACCTGCTGTTGCTGGGCTTGCAAACTCTCGGTCTGCTTCTTCTGTTCCACTTGTTGGTAACGCAAATCACTCTCTTTGGTCTTCGAAGTTTCGAGAGCTTTCTTCTCCCCTTCCGTCTGCGTTTTAGTTTGCTCAATGTCGGCAAGCAAACTACTTAACTTACCCCGCACACTTTGAAAGTCGTCCACGTTTGCAAAAAAGGTCGAGAGATCCTGCCCCGATAAGAGTGCCTCAAGTGCCGAATAATCCCCAAGCTCGCGGCTCTTGCGCAAGAGCTCCGAGACCGAATCTTTCGTGCGAGCAATCTTGGCTTCGAGCACACTGATGTTCTTATTGCGCACGTCAATATCACCACCCAAGCGAGTGATGGTAATGTTGCGAGCCTTAATCTCAAGCTCTGATTTCTTAATCTTGGCCTTAAGTTGAGTGATTATCTGCGCGATAGTGTCGGCCTGCTTTTGGGTCAAAGAGAGTACGTTCTGCTGGTCGGCAATCTCCTTCTCGCATATCGCCAGGAAGTGCTGTAGTTGTTCATCCGTATAGCCATTGATATTGGTCGGGCAAGCCTCTTGAGCCATCGCGTACGATGGCAAGTACCAAGTACCAAGCACCAAACACCAAACAAAAAAGACGGGTTTTCTCACCTTCCTATTATAGCAAATACAGTAAATACTACTTCTTGTCTGATTTTTCGGCCTTCTCAGGCTTGGCGTCAGCCGCAGCTTCTTCACCCTCCTTAGGCTCCTTGCCCTTCTTCTCCACTTCAATCTTTGTGAGGTCAACTGGGGCCTCCTCTTCAACCACTTCCACCACTTCCTTCACAAGGGCCACCGCCTCCGTGGCAGGCGTAATTAGCTCTGCTGATTCCGGGAGCACAATGTCACTCACGTGTATCTTGTCGCCGAAGTTCTCTAGTTTTGAAATATCAACCTTAATCTCGTGCACCAAGTTCTTAGGCAAAACGCGAATCTCAATCTCGTGCATCACCTTCACCAAATTCGCGCCCAAATTTTTGACAGCAGGGGAGACACCGACGAAGTCGAGGGCCACGTGCACCTCCACAGGCTTGGTGGTATCAACGGCATAAAAATCAGCGTGGATAGGTTCGCCACTTAATGGGTGCAAAGAAACGTCGTGTATGAGCACATCCACACTCTTGGCCCCATCTTTCAAGCTAACCAAAGTAGACTCACCCGCCTTCTGCCAAACCTTTTTAAAATCTTTAAGCTCAAGGAAGTACGAAGCCGACTTGTGTTTGGAACCATAAACAACCACAGGCAATTTGCCCCCACGTCGTGAGGCAGCCAACTTCTTCCCCAGCAAATCCCGCTTTTCGAGTGTCAGTTCAAGCATGACGGCTATTTAAGCATAAAGCGGGCTCCCCTGCAAGCCTATAAACAGAGCGGCCGGGCCCGCGGGTGCGGGTCCGGCCTTATGTGATGAGGTCAGTCGACGAAAGTGATACCTGGGCATACCTCGTTATGCCACTTGTCCTTGAGGTAGGCCCAAAACTCCGAGAAGCACTCGCCGACCTGGGAGAGCCACGTTGAAGCCTTGGCTCTGCCGCGCAATACCTTCACCCTACTCACTATGGAGTAAATAAGGATTGCAAGCCCCGCCGCACCAGCAGTGGTGAGAATGACGGTGAAGATTCCTTCTCTGTGAGCGCCGGCGGTCGTTACAACGCCTGGTAAGGATGCTCTCATCCAGTACAAAGCCCCGACAGCGTAGATGCCCCACATCGCCAAGCGCGTACGCCAAGTGAAAGGCACGTAAGGACTTAACGTAAGCGATGACTTTCCCGATAGTGCCGGCCATTTGCTAGGACGGCCGGCTCCAATTGCGAGGGCGAATGCGCTCCAAAGCACATACACCGAAAGGTAGCTCGCAGTCACGACCACAAAGAGAGCCGCAAAGACAACCAAGGCCATTAGCACCAGAGCGGCAAAAAGCAACATCACCAGGTTACCCCAGATGATCCGCTCCCAGTAACGGCAACGTCCCACAATACGACTTGGCAAGTGCGCGTCTGGGGTGCATCTGCCCTCTTTCTTCTGATGGGTCGGATCGAAACACGAAATGGCGTTGAGCCAGTATGTGTTTCGCCAAGCACGGTAGTGAATGGACTTGCGACTGTAAACCGGTTGCTTCGCCATAAAACGACCTCCCCCCAACCATTGGGATTTCCTAGCTCAAAACTATCACACGAGTGCAGTTTGTCAATACCAAGCAACTCACCCTGCCCTCTCTTATGCATAAGAGAGGGTCGAGACGAAGTCCGGGGTGAGTTACGCTCCTTTGGGCACGCCCTACGCTCCCTTGGGCCAGTGGCGGATGTGTTCGAAGCCGTAGGCTATGGTGACGTCGGTTTTCTTGCCGGGGTTGAAGATATTTTGGGGGTCGAAAATTTGTTTGGTTTGCTTAAACAGCTCTACCACTTCCCTACCGTACATCTGCTCCAAATACGGCGTGCGGATGAGGCCATCGTTGTGCTCGCCCGTTATCGAACCCTCATATTGGATAACAAGTTCATACACTTTCTTAGACAGGCCTGAAATAATTTGCTTAAAATCCGGCCGGTTAAAGTCCATCAGCGGGATAATGTGGAAGTTGCCATCGCCGATATGCCCAGCAATTGTATAAGTGATATCAAACTCTTTAGTCACCGCGCTTAGGGCAGGCAGAAACTCATTTAACTTTTCGGGCCGCACGATAATATCGTCGATGAAGGGCGCCGTGTGCTTGCCGTGCACATGTTTACGCAAGAGGGCGAAGCTCTCGCGACGGATAGTCCAATACTTATCCTCCTCCGCGTCAGAGCGCGTGATGTGGTCGTCCTTCTTTTGTATGTGCGTTTGCAGACTGTGAGCTTCAAGATCCTTCTCGGCTTCAAGCGCCTTCTTATATATCTCCTCTTCGCTATCACCGGTAAACTCGGCCACTAATATGAGCTTGGGCACACCACCGGTGAGTATCATCTTAAGCTCGGGCCAGAACTTCCAACCCAGGCTAAGCAAATTCTTGGCACCCAAGGTCTTGATCATATCGGGCATAAAGCGCACGGCAAGCTTCATTGTGTGATCGTCATAACTCTCAAAGCTCTCGGGCTTGTGTTTAAGCACATTCTCAACTACTTGAGCCAAAGCCTTGAGGTCATGCAAAAACAAGACAAGTAATGTCGAATGCTTTTTGGGTCGCACCAATTTAAATGTAATCTCGGTCACCAAACCGAGTGTGCCTTGCGAGCCGGTGATGAGTTTGTTGATGTCGAAAGTTTTACCATCCCACACATTCCAGAGGTAGTAGCCGGCCGAGTTCTTGTGTACTTTTGGTTTAGCTTTGGCAAGCAAATCTTTGTTTTTGCTCACAAGCTCAAACAGTTCGCGGTAAACTTTACCCTCAAAATTATCCTGCGCCATCTTGGCGTCAAGCTCGCTCTTATTAAGCGCGCGAGTTGTGTACTCTTTGCCATCGGCAAACACAACCTTAAGCTCTTTGACATAATCCTCAGTCTTGCCGTAAGTGAGCGACTTCTCCCCTCCAGAATTGTTGGCTACTATGCCACCTACAGTGCACAAACCCTTTGAGGCCGGGTAACTTGGCATCAATAAACCTTTTTCAAGGGTAGCCTTCTCAAAATCCCGATAGTAAGTGCCGGGCAAAACTGTGGCCTCCTGCTTGGCTTCGTCGATATTCTTAATGCCGGCAAAATATTTGAGGAAGTTGAGTACAATCGATTCACTTAAAGGCCCACCGCTCATATCCGTGCCAGCCGAACGGGCGGTAAGTGAGAGCTTGGGATTCTCTTGCTTCTGTTCACTCACATATTTAACAATTTTTTCGAGATCATCAACACTCTGGGGCGCCACCACCACTTCAGGTACCACTTCAAATATAGAGGCGTCGTGTGAGGCAAGCTCCAAATCATCGTGCGCGGTGCTCACATCACCCTTTATTACTCTTTTAAGATCAAAAGCTAAATTCATTTTGCTATAAATTATTGAAGAGTTTAAGACGGTCGGAGGCTACCTTTTCAATGGCTTCGCTTGCTTCTTTGCCAACTTTATAGGGGGCGAGGTCTCCGGCCGATTTGGCGAAATGCTCGGCCGTAGCGTCATGCCAGGCTTTACGGATTTCGGTGCTTATGTGCACTTCAGTGATGCCAGCTCTGATACCATCGGCCAAGTTGGGCGTGCCAGAACCGCCATGCAAAACTAGAGGTACAGAGACGGCGGTGGCAATCTCTTTGATGCGTGCCACGTCTATTGGTGGATCGGTATCAAATGTAACCCTTTCAGCCCCGCCGTTGGCGGGATTTCCGCTTTGCTTCAACATTCCGTGGATATTGCCTACAGCTGGAGCAAATAAATCTACGCCGGTTTCCTTTACAAACCTCACGGCATCTTCGACGCTCGTCATCTGGATACCCTCGGGCAAAGTATCGCGCACCATACTCCCCTCTCCAATGTAGCCAAGTTCAGCCTCCACTATCACGTCACGTCCCGATTGCCGCGCGTAATCAACACATTGTTTGGTGATTTTAATATTCTCATCTGTTGGAAGTTTCGCTCCGTCGTAGATTACCGAATCAAAACCAGCATCGATGGCCGCTCGCACTCGCTCGAAAGAGTAAGTATGATCGGCATTCAAAAAGACAGTGTGGCCATCATCACGCAATGATTTAATAAGCGCCACTGCCTGGCGCAGACCTACCCAGTCTTGCTCGCCCTCGGCCAAACCCAAAAGCACCGGTACGCCAAGCTTCTCTGCCGCCCGCACCACCCCCCACATCATCTCAAAATTGCCAAAGTTGAAGTGCCCCACAGCCCGGCCACCTTTGCGAGCCTCCTCCAAAATTTCACGGTAAGTCTGCACCCGAATATTATACCACCTCCAAAGTTTACTTGCCGCCCTTTTTGGGCTTCTTCTTCTCCTTTCTTTTGTCTTGACCCTTGGCCATATTTAAATTTTTAACTTATAAACCTAGTCGTATTGTACCAGATTATCTATTTTTTGGTCGAGATTTTCTTTGTCGCTTTCTTTGCTGGAAGTTTTTCGGCAGTAACTGGTTTTAGCGCGGCGAGCATTGGGGTGAGGGCTTGGACGGCAGAGATTAAGCGCTCGAGCTTTACGTTCACGTTCTCAAGTTGCTTTTTGAGTTCAGTATTATTGTTTTCACCATTTGCAACGGGAACTGACGGCGAAATGCGCATCGGGGCTGGGGCAAAATCGCGGCGAGCATCTGGACGCTCGTCCCGGCGATCACCTCGCTCCTCTCGCACTGCCCTATCCCCTCCTTGTTTATTGAAACAGTCGCGACAGTAAACTGGCTTATCGCCTGTAGGGCGAAAAGGCACTTGGCAGTCCTTGTTGCAAGTACTGCAAGTAGCCTGATGCATCGTTTTAGGTCCATCACTGCGGCCACCCCAGCCAGAGGCTGGTCCGCCTTTGGCGGAAAAGCCCCCTGGGCGCCCACCTGGCCTACCGCCACGGTTAAAAGCCGGTCGGAAGCTCCGTGGTCCAGTCCCTCGTTCAAATTTCTGTGCCATAACTCACCCTAACACACATCACAGCTTTTCGCCACCTCGAAACTAATTTCGAGTCGATTTTGTTAGATGAAGCGGAAGGAGAACACATGAAGTTACTTCGACACAGCAGCGCGCCTTGGAGCATGACCGAGCTCTGCCCAGGGTGCGGGAGCCTATACGAAATCGACGAATCCGATCTTCGACTGGATATCGTTATCGAGGACTACCCCGACAGCGATAGATTCACCCTCTACGTCGGTTGCGCGTGCGGTAAGGCCATCGCTTTGGACGATGAAGTCCCTCGGCCTGTCCACTCTCGTGTTATGAAGGAGATTTGCTGCGACAACACGAGTGAAATCTACCGCGATCCACGCAACTTCACTCCCAAGAACCCGGCGAGATGTGGCTATCGCCACGTTCCGCTTGAAAGGTAACCCACCCGGGGTTGGAATGGACGTCAGACGTCCATTCCAACAACCTTATTTTGTTATTTCTACTATCTTGTTGCGCGACGAGTGACCGCTAGCCACTCGCACTTGCGACTGGCTCACGCCAAAATGCTTGGCCAGGACCCGAGCCAGTCCCCTGTTGGCCAACCCCTTCTCGGGTGGCTCTACAACCCACACCTTGTAGTGCGTAGCGTCAATCTCTTCCACCTTCTCATCAAAAGCCCCCGGCTTAGCTGTGACAAAAATTTTCATAATCAGTATGTTGCATTATACATAAGTTGTGTTAGCTTGGAGGCAGGGTTGAACCAAGGAGGAAACCGTGCGAACTAAAAAGCTAGTGCATCTGTACTGCAGCGGCCAAGGATGTGACAAACCCGCTACCTGGGCGCGTTTCACCCAGTATTCGGGTAAGCACCCCTTCTGCGACGTCTGCGCCAAGAAGGAAATCGACTTCAACAAGGAGACGGACAACCTCTACTGGGAGAAGATCCCCGCCAAGCGAGTAGCGCCCATCCATCGGATTGAGGTAGAGCACTACGAGGGAGAGCTCGAACTGCTCGTGCGGCGTATCCACGGCATGCGCTACGACAAGGTCGCCGAGTTCTATTTGCTCACGGCGAGGGAGCTACACAAGCAGGCCGAGGGTGATGAAGCTAAGGGGCGTACTGTGCTGGCTGACATCCTTCGTGGAGCAGCAAGTACCACCCTGCGACAACACCAGATGTTCAAGGGTGTCTGGCGTCTGTGCAAGCCGCACATTGGCAAGCCCAAGAAGAGCTAACGCGGCCATCCTCTCTCTCCAACTACCGCCGGGGCGTGCACCACGCACCCGGCGGCTTCCTTTTTACGTCACTTATTCCCCCTGAACTAACCCAACATGTATCTCCTCTGAATTTAGTATCGCCTTATTCATAAACTATTTTAACAGGAGACGAAGACTCTGGTAGTATGTATCGATGGCACATACAGAAAAAATAACTTGCCCGGATTGTGGCAACGCGCCGACTAATCACACGGTTAGTAAGTTAATTATCTTGGTTGATTGGACTCTTTCCTCCGTGACAAGCATGTTCAACCGATTGTGGCGTGTTTTTGAGCGACTTACCGGGCCATTTATATACAACACCCTCACACCAGCCATCTACCGTGTGTTTGCCAAAGCCCGACTAGGCACCATTGTCCACGCGCCGGATGACAAAACTAGCAGTCGCTCGCTCTGCTTGTGGCAAGAGGCCAAACGACGCGACATAGATATGTGGGAGTTTCGTCTCTTTGGACTTAGCCGAGAACTCTTCGTAGCCAAATGGCCCAACCGAAAAGGTGGTAGAGAAATAAGTTTTGATGGTTTGCCAATGCCGGTGGGCACATCACCCGCCGCACTTTCTTGGATGGATGATAAGGGTAAACTCCACGAACGCTTTGGCAAAGTGGGCATACCGATGGCAGAAGGCGGGGCAGTGAGTAATCTGACTGAGGCGAAAAATACTTTCGAGAAACTGCGCAAGCCTGTTATCACCAAACCCAACATCGGCTCGCGCAGTCGTCACACCACCACACACATCAAAGACCTCGCGACACTTGAAAGTGCATACAAAAGCGCCAAGCAACTTTCGCCATGGGTCATTGTGGAAGAGGAACTCTTAGGTGTAGTCTACCGTGCCACCGTAATCGGCGGCGAAGTTATCGGTGTGTTAAGAAAAGATTTGCCCCAAGTGGAGGGTGACGGGACTAGCACGATGCGCGAACTTATTGATATCGAAAATTCCAAACCGGCCCGAAGGGGCCCAATTTTCCACGGTACTCCCGAGAGCCCAGAGCTAGATGCGGAGTTGCAAAGGCAGGGTCTCACTCAAGCGAGCATACCCCTAAAAGGAGATCTGGTCTTCCTCTCGCAAAAGACAAGCCGAGGTTTGGGGGGAGGCGCAACAGATGTAACTGACACGACCCACCCCAACAACAACGCCCTCTTTGAACAAGTCGCGCGCGAGCTTGATTACCCGGTGGTGGGCATCGATTTTATTATCGGGGATATATCCCGCTCGTGGAAAGAGCAACCCCGCTCGGGGTTGATCGAATGTAATAGTATGCCCTTCATTGACGTGCATGTGTTCCCACTCGCCGGCAAACCACGCAACACACCCGGAGCACTCTGGGAGCTTATCTTCCCTAGGACAACGACTTAATTTAGTTTACGACAGGTGTTTCGAGACGAGCTTGGTCATCTCGAACATGTCTACCACGGCCTTGCCACCAAAGACCTTCTTGAGGTTGGCGTCGGCTACGATGTTGCGCTTGGCCTTGGGATCTTGGAGGTTGTTCTTCTTAATGTATACCCACAGAGCCTTAACCACCTCCGAGCGAGGCATAGGACCCTTACCCACCACAGCGGCCAAGTCGTCGCTGATATTCATGGGCTTCATAAATGCTGAACCTGCTTTTGCCATATATTATTCTTATTACTTAATAGTCCCGTTATTATACCCTATATTGGGCTCACTGTACCAGCCACCTCTGCCATGAACTTATCCACGCTAAAATCACGCTGCTCCTGCTTGCATTCAACCGCTGTCGACACACTAAAGTTGTCACACTGGGGTGTGCGGAAGGCCTCTGTTAGGAAGGCCGTGCGCTCAGCAAAGGCAAAAGAATAAACATACTGCGTGTAAGTGCTACCCGCCGCACCTTCTTTAGATTCTGTGACACAAAATGCGCGCCCATCAATGTTACGAGGCTCCGGGCAAACAAATGGTATGCCTCTAACCTTGAGTGTGGGCGGCCATTCGGTGGGCTCAACATATTTGAGTTCAAGCTCGCGCGGATAACGATAAGTAAATCCGGGCGTGCCAGTGGCAACAAGCCAGTCGGCAGTTACGTCGGGCCCAACTTGTGGACAAGGAGCAAAAGTGCATCTTGGCCCCGTGCGTCCCACCGCGCTCCCATCAGGGCAGATTAGAGCCTCCATTGTGCAAGCTTGTTGCCGTGGTGTTGAAGAGTAGCGTTCGTAGGCAAAATAAACCCCAGCCCCAAGCAAGACCACAACAAGCAAAACGACATAGTATTTGCTGTTCATAGTTATGAGTCTATACGCTTTGCTTAATATCAGCAACTGAGCAGGAGGCCTTTCCTCCTGACTCTGTTATCTTAATCTATTTTGCTTACTTCTGCTGTCATCCGAGCAAGGTCATCTTCAAGTTCGGCAATGCTCTGTCCGAGTTCATGCGAGGCTTTCATACCCTCGCGAACATCTGGGTTACTGGCGCGTAACTTGGCTGGTAGGTTTTGCAAGCGAAAGGCTTGGCTATAGAACCTACCCTTGGTCTTGTCGAGCCGCCAACGATAATAGGCAAGCTCATTATGTATTTGGTCAATAACTCTTTGGGATTTGTCGCTCACTGCCATATCTTACTACAATCTTATCATGTTAACAGACCATGTTTGCGCAGGCGGTCCTTGATAGTACAATTACATCAGGAGGGAGATTAGCATGAACGTCAAAGAGGCGCTGGCTAAGCTCACACAAGATCTTGCAAACGAGCATTTCGATCCGAGCAAGCCGACGCCGAAAGAGGCGGCGCGAGCACTTGGGAGGCGGATGAAGAATAAGTCCGAAGCATGGATGCAAGACCCCGATCAGATCTTTGTGCGCTTCGCCGGCTGACAAAGGAGAAACTATGGCAAAGAAGGTTGAGTTAACCGAGGGAGAGAAACTTTCGTGCGCCACGGCGGCAGAGCTGGCGGGCATTAAGCCCGAAGAGGCCGAGCGACGTTACGCCAATGCCAAAGCCAAGTGGGACCGCATTCTGGCCCCACACATCGAGGCCATTCGCCGGAGCCAAATCCTGACCGCCGAGGACTACGCGGTGCTCATCAACTGCCGGGGCGAATGCGACTGAAAGCATTTGCCCCAGCCTAAACCCGCCGAGCCAAGTGCTCGGCGGCCACGTTTTAACTTGACAGATTACATATAATAGTATATATTACTGGGTGGAAACTTGCGGCCTGTTTGGGAATCAGGGTCGTAAGATGGCCTCTCAGCCTTCACCCCTTCCGAAAGGAAGTAAGCGGTTGAGCTCCTGATTGTTGGTCTCAAACCACAAAAAGGAGAACGGCAATGACACACGATTGCATCTGCGCGAAGTGCGGCAAGGTCTTTCAATCACAGAAGATGAACAGTGTCACCTGCTACTGGTGCGCGCTCGAACACTTCGCTGGCGGACGTCCACCGGAGGAAGGCGACTTCAACAGCGCCAGCCTCCTGTCGGGCGAGATGTCCGACGAAGAGGCGCGGGAACTGCAGAAGGAGCTCGAATCGGTAGACCACTCTGGTAATCCCCTCGCAGATTACTACGATGAGGCCGACCGCTTCGATAATCTGGATGGTGAAGACTTCGACGACTAGTCCCAAGGCCCGATCATGTTGATCGGGCCTCTGCTATTCTATTAAACCGAGTTTGCGCAGACGGGCTCTTATGGCTCCTCTTTGGCGGCCGAATTGTTTAGATAGGTCGGCGGTTTTTACATTGGCGGCGAAGAGTTTAGTGAGTTTGTCATCATCTGCTTTGGACCAGGGGCGGTAGGCGTTGGGGTTACTCTCACGGATTTGCTTTAGATTAGCAGCGGAGAAGCGGTTGTTTGCGGGAGGTCGGGCCTCCTTGCTTTTAGTAAGTCTCCCTCCTACGGCAGTGATAAAATTTTTGTGCATCTGGGCAAGTTCACTCCTGGGGAGATTGGCGAAGGTGGTTTGGGCGGCTTGGGAATCGGCTCTAAATTGCCAGTCTTGTTCGAGGACTTCGGGGTGGACTTGAAAGGTGCGGGCGTTCCATCCGAGCAAATGCAAACCTTCGAGGGTACGCACTCTTGAGAGGGCTACGTAACCTTGGCCGAATTCAAATACGCCAGAGAGGTCCATCACGGCCGCGTCCATGCTCATACCCTGACTCTTGTGCACGGTGATAGCCCAAGCGAGGCGCAAGGGCAACTGGCTAACGCTCGCACGCACTTTGCCTCCCTCCTCGATGCTCCACTCCATTGGTTCGGCCACAATCCTCTTGCCTCGAGTGGTTTGCACCACCGGACGTTTGCTCAAATCATCAAAGCCAATCACCTTGCCAAGCGTGCCGTTTACAAAACCAAGTTTTAGGTTGTTCTTGGTAAACATCACTGAGGCGCCGGTTTTGAGATGAAGTTGCTCGGGCGAGAGACATCCCTTCTTGAGTGACTCCACCAAAGCTGGTGGTCCCACGCTTGTCATGGCGAACGTGTGCACGTCGCTTGCGATGCCGTTAAGCGTCGTAGTGTTTACGTTGTCTACATCTAGATTGTGCGAGAAGAGGCGTGGGATGTTCGCTGGCGCCTTGACCCCGCTCACTTTACGCGCCTCAATGCGCTCCATATGTGCATCCTCAAACTCGTTGCGACGAATAGCCGACAGGAGTGAGAGGAAGGCCTCGTCCTCCTGCCGATGTTGCTCGTGTAAATAGCAAACGAGGAAGTTGGCCCGACCCCAAGCGCTTGATTGGTAAGCAAAACGGCCCGGGCCTCTTTCATTTTGCAAAAGCGATTCTTGCTCATTTTCCCGCGACTCTGCTCGTGATAAATCACTTTGTACCGGAGGTAATTGAAAGAAGTCGCCCACAAGCAGGACCTGCAAGCCGCCAAACGATTGCTGATTTTGCCGCACCTCGCGACACACGGCATCCACCATATCAAGCGTCTCGGGAGCAAGCATCGACACCTCGTCGATGATAAGCACGTGCGCGGCCCGCATCCGCTTACTCACATACTCGCGCGAGGCAATAGCATCGAGAGCGTACTTATCAAGCCAGCGCTTAATGCCAATCCCCGACCACGAATGGATAGTCATCCCACCAATGTGAGTAGCGGCAATGCCCGTCGAGGCCGTAACCGCCGGCTCAACTTTGCAAGCGCGCAAGTACCGCACATACTCGTTGACAGTGTGTGTCTTGCCCGCCCCCGGCTCCCCCGTAAGGAAGACATTCGCCCCCGTCTTCAAAATATCAAGCGCCTCACTTTGGGTCATATTACATTCAATTCCTTATTCAACTATTCAATTAAATTAGCGGGGAGAGCCATCAACTTGCCGGCACGTAAACTACGGCTTCGCCTTGCTTGCCTGTACGCTTGAGTTTGCCTTGTTTGAAGAGTTCGGCCAGGTACTCCTTGGCCACAACGCTCGAGACCTCCACCAACTCTTGCACTGCCCAGTTACCCACCTTGCCATGCTTGGCCGCGTAAGTAAGTATCGCATCGAAATGCGCCTGCCGCTTAGCTCGTCGTTCGGCCAAAGACTTCGCCCGCCCCTCCTTATCACTATCGCGTGTATCTTTCATCCCGCCATTTTAGCACGGTACCGCTACTTCCTCAGTAACATCAAAACTAGGCCCAAAAGCATTATGCATTTTTTGCACATTGCTTTTTAAACTATCCGGGAATTCCGGAAAGCTTAGCTCGTGCAATTTTTGCAACAACTCGTTTTGAACTAGTTCCATTTTGGAACTAGTTGGGTTTCCTTACAAGTTGCTCGCAACTGGATAGCTCCAGACTTCGCCTGGTAAATTAACACCTTGTTGCCTAAAATTTTCTTTCTCATGTGATTTAATCGAGATTACCAAGTTTCGAATCTGCTGATTCGCATGTCTTGGACACAATTGATACGCGACCTAAAGCGCGGCCATACCATTTTACCTTGCCTCGCCAAAGTGGACAACGGCGGCGGGACACACCAAGTCGTTATGCCCCGAAGATACGGGGGAATCGTTATTGACATTCCCCACTAATTTGCTACCATATCTACATCCAGACGAGAAGGGATCCGGACGGCTAACTGCCTAAGGAGCCCTTTTCTTTTTCCCCTCTACCTTGTCTTTGATACTCTCGAGATAATCAAAATATTCAGACCCAAGCTTTTTGTACAAAGAGGACGCAAACTTTCGGTTCGGGAAAAGAATTTTTTTGAGCTTGCCCTCTTCGATTAAAAAGTCTACCAATAGTTTATAATCGCCGTCTCCGGATACTAGAACGATTTTGCCAAAATCATCCTCCTTGTACATCTTCTTCATCACATGAAAAATGATGTCTGAGTCGACATTCCCCTTCTTCTTCCCTATCATCGCCGGATTATGCTCGCGGAATATCAGTACAAATCCAGCATTTTGTATCTCCTCATATAATTCCTGATTCGTCTCCTGCACATATCCTAAGAAATAGTAGGCCTTATCGACACCATATTTTTGCTCAAGGTAAATACGAAATCTGGCAAGGTCAACCCTCCAAGCTCCCACCTCCAACTTGGCCGTCCCCATGTAAAGATTCTGTCCGTCTATAAAAGCTAGGTTTTTTGTTTCTCTATCGTGCATGTTCCTATTCTAGCACCTCACCGGCACTCTCCCAAGATTCGTCCTTAAGATGTTCCATTTTCTTATCCCCAACCATTCAATTAAATTAGAGCGTAGATGAAATGAGCGGAGAGATGAAAGAAGAGACGAAAGGAGAAACACACCTCGTTATCAAACCCATCCGAATGCTCCCCGGGCAGAGCTAGTCCCCTGCGCCCAAATATTCTGGTGAGTATATAATCTTATTTAGATTACTGCAGCAGAACCTAAGGCAAGGACAAGATATACACACAGTATGATTAACGTTTTGAGATCCCAAAACAGTGGCTTCTTTGCTTTATAGATTCCCATTTCAACTAGGGAAAGTTTAGATACAACTATACTTAGTCTTCTCATCCTTGAAACATGCTTACTCTTTACGTGCAGAGTGATAAGTACGCCTGCAAGAATCGCAACCAACACAAGGACTGCGCAAAATAGTCTCAGGTTACTTCCGACTAATGGACTCTTTGAGATGGCAAACGAGTCTATCGCCAGGATACCAGCAATTACAAAAAAGTTTGTCTTGAAAAGCATGTC
>DATDSR010000032.1:0-12101 GCA_036517855.1 Minisyncoccota bacterium
TTGAAGTTTGTGGGGGAATACAGTATATTGGTGGCGTGGCTTGGGCCACATTTTTAAACTATAACTATAAACATGGAACGAGCATATCCACTCGAGAAAACACGTAACTTCGGTATCATTGCCCACATTGACGCGGGCAAGACTACTGTATCTGAACGCATTTTGTTTTATACAGGGGAGAGTCACAAGATTGGGGAGGTGCACGAGGGGGATACGACCACTGACTGGATGGAGCAAGAGCGCGAGCGCGGCATCACTATTACGGCGGCGGCCATCACCTGCTTTTGGACCCCGTCGCTCGCGAGCGACGGGGTGGATCCTTCACGCAAGCGCGAGCTCAAACACCAATTCAACATCATCGACACCCCGGGCCACATCGACTTTACCATTGAAGTAAAGCGCTCATTGCGCGTGCTCGACGGAGCCGTGGTTGTATTCGATGGCGTAGCCGGTGTGGAGCCGCAATCTGAAACTAACTGGCGCTATGCCGACGAGCAGAACGTGCCTCGCCTCTGCTTTATTAACAAGCTCGACAGAACTGGCGCAAGTTTCGAGCGTTCGTACGCGAGTATTCTTGACCGCCTCACGAAGAACGCGGTGCGTATGCAGATCCCAATGGGCCTTGAGGGTGACTTCGCCGGCGTCATTGATTTGCTTACGATGAAGGCTTGCTACTTTGAAGGCGATAAGGGCATAGATTTGCGTTTTGAGGATATCCCAGCCCAGTTCCTCGACGAGGCTAAGAAGTATCACGCTGAGCTCGTGGAGAAGATTGTCTCAAACGACGAGGCTTTAATGAACGATTACTTGGCGGGTAAAGAAATTCCACTGCCTGCTTTGAAAAAGATTTTGCGTGACGCTTGTTTGAAAGTAGAATTGGTGCCCGTATTCTGTGGTTCGGCACTTAAGAACAAGGGTGTGCAACTTGTACTCGACGGTGTGGTTGATTACCTCCCGAGCCCGCTTGATGTGCCTCCAGTTGAGGGTATTGATATGGCCGGCAATGATGACACAAGGGCAACGAGCGACAGTGCTCCGTTTTCGGCTCTTGCTTTTAAACTCCAGACTGACCCTTATGTGGGCCAGCTCATCTTCTTCCGTGTTTACTCGGGCACGCTCGAGGCAGGTTCGTATATTTTAAACTCTCGTACAGGCAATAAGGAGCGTGTGGGTCGTATGGTGCGCTTGCAAGCAAACGATCGCGAGGACGTGAAGAAGGTCTACGCCGGCGACATTGCCGCCACTTTGGGCATGAAGGATGTTAAAACTTCCGATACTTTGTGCGACCCCGAGCACCCCATCATCCTCGACCCAATCGAAGTGATGGACCCGGTGGTGTCGATGAAGATTGAGCCTAAGACCAAGGCCGACCAAGAGAAGATGGGTATGGCTCTCAAGAAGCTCGGCGATGAGGACCCAACGTTTAGAGTTTCTTCAGATCCTGAAACTTTGGAAACAATTATTTCGGGCATGGGCGAATTGCATCTTGAGATTATGCTCGACCGTATGAAGCGCGAGTTCACCGTCGACGCCACCTCGGGCAAACCCCAAGTGGCTTACAAAGAGACGATTACCGGCGAGGCCGAGGGCGAAGGCAAGCACATCAAGCAATCAGGTGGTCGTGGTCAATACGGCCACGCCGTTATCACCATGCGTCCTCTCAAAGCTTTGGTTGAGGGCGAGAAGGTAAATAAAAATGCCAAACGCTCTGACGGCTTTGAATTTATAAACTCTGTGAAGGGCGGCGTCATCCCCAACGAATACATCCCAGCGGTGGAGAAGGGTATTAAGGAGGCCATGGCCCGCGGAGTTGTGGCCGGCTTCCCTATGACCAACATCAGCGCCGAGCTTACCTTCGGCTCGTCGCACGATGTGGACTCAAGTGAGATTGCATTTAAACTCGCTGGTGTGCTCGCCTTCCAAGACGCGGCATCTAAAGCCGGGGCCGTGCTCCTTGAACCAATTATGAATGTGGAAGTGATAGTGCCGGAGAAGTTTATGGGTGACATCACCGGCAACCTCTCAAGCAAGCGCGCAATGATTGACGAGATGGAAGACAGGCCCGGAGGTATAAAGGTAATCCACGCCAAAGTGCCCCTCTCCGAGATGTTCGGCTACGTCACCAACCTGCGCTCTATGACCGAAGGCCGGGGCACCTTCACCATGACCCCCCACGAATACGCCATAGTCCCCAAAAACGTCGCCGACACGATTGTCGCTAATAGGAAGTAAGTTGAGGGGAAGGCGGAAGTTTGGTAGGATGAGGGTATGATAAAGAAAAAGACAAAAGCAAGCCCAAAGAATAATGATTTGAGCAAGTTGTTGCGCAACCACGAGCACGAGTGGGTGGCGCTGTCACCCGATTATCGCAAGGTTTTAGCATCGGGCAGAAATTTGGATAAAGTGGAAGCATCTGCTGGCAAAAGAGATCACTATACTATTAAAGTACCGCCTTTCGATATGCACTACATAGCGGCTATTTAGAGGCATGAAGTTTGATTATCTTAAACTACCAACCGCCAACCCCAAACGCCGTTGGATCGCACGCCCGATGTTGCCCATCCGCTTGATTGGCCCAATGGGCAAGTGGCAAGGCCTGGCGCTGGTTGACTCCGGAGCGGATGTATCGCTTTTCGGCGAGCGCGTTGGTAAGCGCATTGGTATAAGCAACGTTGGTCATCGGGTCGAAAAATTTGGAGGAGTAGAAGGCGGTTCCTTATCGGCAAACGTAGCTAAGGTTAGTATAGAGATTGAGGGAATGTCAGGTCAGACGGAAATTGAGGCCGGCTTTACCAATAGCCCCGGTATCGATGCGATCCTTGGCCAAGATGGTTTCTTTGACGCCTTCCGCATAAAGTTTGAGAAGGACCACGATGTTTTTGAAGTAATCCCAGTTAAGAAATGACCGAAGGCCGTGACACAACACATTTACCATGACCCCCCACGAATACGCCATCGTTCCCAAGAACGTCGCTGACACCATAGTCGCAAATAGGAAGTAGCACTTAATCAATACTCCATACTCGAGGTCGGTCCGCTTCGTGAGCGGTCCGACCTCTGTGTAGTATTGACTATTCCGAGGGGGGGGTAGAATAAGATACATAACATATAATCACAAAAGGCGATGGAACACCAAAATGAGCTTAGCGAAAAAGAACGAGAGGAACTAGCGGAAACCGAAAAAGGACACACGATAAAAGAAGCTGAGATGCTTAGGGCTGGTGGCAATTACATGGTGAATGAACAAGGTGAGGTTGTGGCTTTTAAATTTTCAGAAGCGCAAGTTAATGAAATAAAAAAATTAGCTGAAACCAAGAGGTGGGAAAGTTTGCCGATCACAGAGTTAATCGCGCAATTCCCCGAACTCGCAGAGCGGCTTGAGGCTATAGAAGTTGGCGCTCCGTATCTTGAGGGCAATGAACAACTAGTACTATTACGCGAAAAGCAAACTCCTGAGGTAGCGACTCTGGTCTACTCAAATGGTCGACCAAATCATGATGACAGAAGAATAGATTTTTGGCCGTCAGGCTTGAAAGAGTATGGACTAAATCAAATCAGCCCTACGTCGATTCCTTGCATAGACTGTCTTCCAAAAAATTTACCCAGCTATCATAACGAAAACCACAGTGGACCTGTAGAGGATGAGTTCAATTCGGTCAAGAATGCAATAATAGCAAAGTGTGTTGAAAAGGGGATAAGGGTGGTGAGTTTAGATGCTACTAGCAATCCGTTTCCAGACTCTACGCAAGGAATTGGATGGGTCCATTTTAGAGGGGCAGGCGAGATTAAGAAAGCCTTCGCCATAACCAAAGGGATAGACTCTAAGACGATAGAGGCGGAAAGGCACAATAGAAAATACGATCTCGGGGAAAGATAGTCTAATCAACCCAAATCCTCAACTTCAAGGTTGAACCTTGAAGTTGAGGAGAAGTGGGGAGTCTGGTAGGATAGGGGTATGAAGAAAACAGCAAAAAAGACTAGCAAGGACTATATTGTGCCTGCCCCAGACTTATCCGCTCTAAAAAGGGAACATCAAGATAAATGGGTTGCCCTGTCTCGGGATTACAAAAGGGTTGTTGATAGTGCTGATTCCCTCGACGAACTTGCTCGCCACACAAAAGGCCAGGACGTTCTCGTCATGAAAGCGTTGCCGATGATGGTTACCTATGCACCTGGAGTTTTTAAGTCGTGAAGTATAAATACTTTACTGTTTCTGAAGTCTTCGATACTCAAGGCCGTCATACAAAGAGGCCTATTGTTGAAGTTGAATTGGTAAATCAAAAGATGGGCGAAAAGGATTATCCCGCTTTCGCCCTTATTGACTCTGGCGCGGATACTACCATGATGAATATTGCGTACGCTCAATTGTTGGGCGTTAAGACTGTTCCACACAGATCCGGAGTTGTGGGTATTTCGGGGGCGCCAAGCGCATGTTACTTCGGACACGTTTCTTTTAAGATAAAGGACCTTGATGGCAAAGTAGATTTGCCCGTGTTGTTTATCGATAGCCCAAACGTTGATGTACTCTTGGGTCAAGAGAAGTTTTTCGATATTTTCAAAATCAAATTCGAGAAGGATCACGATACGTTTGAGATAACTCCTGTCAAAAAATAAATGGATTTTCTAGCCAATCTCTCCTGGTTCCCGTACTCAATCGGGTCTATGTTGCTTTTGGCTATCTCTATCGTGTTTTATAAACGACCAGCCCAGAGGGGTGAAAGTGTTCTCGCTACAAACTTTTGGATGTTTGTTTTCTTTTCACTTCTTTCACTTGTATTCTTTCATAACTATTTTGGGTTAACTAACAAGACGGTTCTTTTGCTGGGCGCACTATGGGGGGTGAGTTTCGCCGCTTTGGCTAGCTTCCAGATGTATGCTTTGCACCACATAGACACGAATAGTCTATTCCCTGTTACGTCTACATTGTCTCTTGTTGCTAGCGTTGGTGCCGCACTTTTGCTATTCGGTGAGCGTTTCTCGAGTCTACAAGCAGCCGGCGTGGTGCTAACTATTCTTACCGTGTATCTATTTCTCTACAAAGGAGGCCATTTGCAGTATTCTAAACATATCCTCTTAGTTGGCTTAGCGGTTATCTTTTTTTCGGCCTCTAACAAAATAATACAAAAGTTCGCAGTTGGTGGGGGTGATATTCATGTATTCCAAATCTACATGTATTTGTTTGGTCTGCTGGGCACTTTTCTACTACTGGCAGTGGTGGAAAGAGCTAGGCTAAAGAGTGTTATCAGTTCTGGGATTAGGTCAGGCCTTTACATAGCTGTACCGGGCTTTCTGGGAGGGTACTTGTCCCTCATTGCTTTCACTAAAGGGCCGTTTGCCCTAGTCGTTTCCATCGGAGCTTTTTACACTGTTGTCATCTCACTTATCGGGTGGATGTTCTTTAAAGAGCAACTGACAAAACGCAAAGTTTTCTTGATAGGCCTCGCCATCGTGGCCGTACTCCTCATCCGTTTGGGGTAAAAAAGAAAACCCCGGGGCGTGGATGCGCCCAGGGGTTCGTGTGGTCGGGGTCTGGCCGTCTTTTGCTCAGGCTCTCCCGAGCAGTGCCCGGAGTTCTTTCGTGATGTTTTCGAGCGCCTTGGTGACGGCGCTCCGGGATTCTCTCGCCGCCCCTGCGAGGTCCCGGATCTCCATCAGGGGTTTGTTCTGCTTGATGACGATGCCCAGGACCTTCTCCTGGGTCGACGTCAGGCGAAGCTTCGCTTTGATGTCGCTGACCGGGATGCCCTTATCCGCTAGGGCACCGACGAGTCCAAGCACGGTGTTTACGTCCATTGGTCGTCTCCTCTCGGTTGGCTGGACGGGGTTGTTCCAAGTACTACAAACGATTATGTTTGCTTAGTGTGATAAAGATAAATTGCGAAAGCCGCCCGTGGTTCTTGTGCCCACAGGCGGCCCCAACTCCGCCTCGCTAGCCCGCGTCGGCCCATCTCGCCGGCGGATTCGCGGCCTTCCACTGGTTGATGGCCAAAGAAGCCGCTGCGGCCACCCGAGAGCTCGGGTCTCGCGTAAGTCCTTCGAGCATGACAAAGTTAAGTCTGCCCGAGTAGATACTCGCAAGACGCACCTCCGCGCTCTCTCCATGCTCTGCCGCTGACTCGACCACTGCGGTCGAAAGCTGGCCAAAGAACCATAGAGCAAAGGCTCGCAACTTGTCGTCCTGCCAGGTTCCCCATTTCCTGACATGGTTTGCCAACAGGGGGTTACGCAAGTCCATAGCCTTTCTGCGAGCCCAATCCCGAACCGCTTTAGGTAGGGGTCTTTGCATTGATTTCTCCCTACCCTTCCCATTCGCAAGTTATCATACCCAACAAATCTTGACAAGAGGCTTGTGAGTGGGGTAGTGTGCACCAAGATTCCGAACCAAGGAGAGGGGGTAAACCTTGAGCGCTCACTACGAGCGAGATAAGCAACGTTTGCGAGACCTGCTAGCCAGGCCCTTTCGCAAGGTGGTTGTGTTTGCCGTTGAACATGGTCGCTTTAACGAGAAGATTAGGAACGACCAACGTTTTCGATTGGTCGAACCAGGGACAAGTGGTTTGGTCCTGAAGGGTGCTGACGCTCTGGTTATCCTGCATCTAAACGCGGGTTACCACAGTGGGGTTACAATCCTGGTGGAGAAAGCGAAAAAAAGTCGCCTGCCGATTATATACGTACGCCGATACCAGGATTTGCATGCGGCGTGGAGTGCAGCGCGACAATTGAGTAAATCGGGGCAACTCAAGACGGGAAGGTCTCAAGTACCCCAGCAACTTCCAAAGGAGGAACAACCAATGGCCGAAAAGCGGTTACGTCACTGGACGAATCTTTCGGCGGATGAGCAACAAGTCGTACTCGCCGAACTGCGCGAGTGGATGCCCACGCAAGGTGGCCGAGTGAGCAAGTACGCGCTTCCAGCGTGGTTGCGCGAGCAAGGACTGAACAGCGCGACGGTGCTCGCCCAACTGAAGCGTCTCGGCGAAGTGGTGGGGGAAGTCAAGCCTGGGAACGACAGCATAGGGTTCTACAGACTGCCTCAAGCAGAAGAGGCGCCACCACCAGAAGGACCCAAGCTCACAGCCCTTGAACAACTTGAGCGGGCAAACGCCGAGCACGAGGTTCGAGTGAGAGAGCTCAAGAAGCAAGGTATTGAGGAGCTAAACCTGGAACTCGACGTGGTATTGAAGGAGAGAGCAGTGGTTGCCCTCCGATGCCGCGAACTGGATGGACAAGAACATCTTCTGAAAACAAGAATCGAGGAGCTATCGAAGTAACCTTCCAAGCCCGTTGTCCTCTCACGAGGGCAGCGGGCTTGCAACTTTTCCCACGGTTTGCTAGTATGGGCGAACTTGAATCGCGGTGGGCAAGCCTGCCTGCCGGCAGGCAGGTTGGCTTTATTAATTTAAGCAAAGTCCTCCAATTTCCTCACATAGTTTTCCGCTGGAGCTATGGGGATACGAGGCACAAATAAACATATGGCAGCAGAAGCATTTGATCGTTCTAAGCCACACGTTAACGTTGGCACTATTGGCCACGTTGACCACGGCAAGACTACCTTGACGGCAAGTATCTTGCACGTCTTGGATATGAATAAAGATAAGGGTTACGGTGCCCGCATTGAGAGTATCGACAACATCGATAACGCGCCTGAAGAGAAGGCTCGTGGCATAACCATCGCCCTCCACCACAGTGAGTATTGGACACCCAAGCGTCACTACGCACACATCGACGCCCCAGGCCACGCCGACTACATTAAGAACATGATCACAGGTGCCGCTCAAATGGACGGCGCTATTATTGTGGTTGCCGCCACCGATGGTGTGATGCCTCAAACACGTGAGCACATCTTGCTCGCTTACCAAGTGGGCGTGCCCAAGATTGTAGTCTTCCTCAACAAGTGCGACATGGTTGACGATAAGGAAATGATTGACCTCGTGGAGGAGGAGATTCGCGAATTACTCACAAAGCAGAAGTACGATGGCAAGGCTACGCCTATCATCCGCGGCTCGGGCCTCAAGGCTCTCGAGTCCAAGAGTATGGACGACCCCTACGCCAAGTCTGTGCTTGAACTAGTGGACACGCTCGATAGCTTTATTCCTGATCCTAAGCGCGAGGTTGATAAGCCCTTCCTTATGCCTATTGAAGACATCTTCTCAATTGAAGGTCGCGGTACGGTTATCACAGGCAAGATTGAACGTGGCCGAGTTAAGGTAGGTGAGGAAGTGGAGCTTATCGGCTTCAACCCTACGGTCAAGACTACTGTTACGGGTATTGAAATGTTCAACAAGCAACTTGAGGAGGGATTGGCTGGCGACAACGCAGGCATACTTTTGCGCGGTTTGAAGAAGGAGGATATCACTCGCGGTCAGGTTATCGCCAAGACTGGTTCTGTCACTCCTCACACAGACTTTGACGCCGAGGTTTACGTGCTCACCAAGGAGGAGGGTGGCCGTCACACGCCATTCTTCACCGGTTACAAGCCCCAGTTCTACATCCGCACTACGGATGTGACTGGAGATGTGGCTTTGCCTGAAGGCACAGAGATGGTGATGCCTGGCGACACTATCAAAGTGAAGGTCAAGCTCGTAGCCCCAGTGGCTCTTGAGCAAGAGCAGCGTTTCGCCATCCGCGAAGGTGGCAAGACAGTAGGTGCCGGAGTAGTTCTCAAGATTAACGCCTAATATGGCCGCAACTGCCGCTAAAAAGGCTGCACCGAAGCGCGCGGCTACTAAGAAGGCAAGCGCAGCCGCACCAGCTATTGGTAAGTTGCGTATTAAAGTTAGTGCTTACGAGCACAAGGTACTTGATATGAGCGTGAGACAGATTGTGGACACTGCTATCCGTTACGATGGCGAGGTCCACGGTCCTATCCCACTGCCAACCGAGATTAAGAAGTATACGGTGAATCGCGGTGCCTTCATCGACAAGAACTCGCGCGAGCAGTTCGAGATGAGAGTGCACAAGAGGATGCTCGATATCGTGAATCCTTCGGCCAAAATCATTGAGGCTCTCACGAATATTGAATTGCCCTCTGGTGTCGGTATCGACCTGAAGATGCTCTAATCCAAATTGTAGCCATGCCAGCCAAAGGCTGGTCAGCCTCGGGCTGAAAATTTTCCGTATGAAATACACAATCGGTAGAAAAGTGAATATGAGTCAAGTTTTTGCCGAAAACGGCACTGTTACACCTGTCACAGTCATTAAGCTTGAGCCACTTAGTGTGACTCAAGTGAAGACCACCGCAAAGGATGGTTATGCCGCGGTCCAAGTTGGTTACGGTGTGCAAAAGGAGAGCCGTATAAAGCGACCCCAAAGGGTCGCCCCGCGAAGCCCATCGGGCGAAGTGGGCAAGTCGCAGTTTTTCAGAGGATTTAAAGAAGTCCGGGGAATAGGCGAGATTGAGGCCATTACCGCCGGTGACACCATACAAGTGAGTGGCATCAGCAAGGGTCGCGGCTTCCAAGGTGTGGTCAAGCGCCACGGCTTCCACGGAGGTCGCCGCACTCACGGCCAGAAGCACAGCGAGCGCGAGCCAGGTTCCATTGGCGGAGCAGGCCGAGCAGGAGGTCGCGTGGCCAAGGGCATGCGTATGGCCGGCCGAATGGGTGGCGACCGCGTGACTGTCAAAAACTTAAAAGTAGTTTCTGTAGAAGGCGATAAGCTGTTTGTTTCTGGAGCTGTACCAGGTCGCCGAGGAACACTGCTCGAAATTAAAGCAATATAAATGCCATGAACGCACCGGTATACAATCAAGAGGGCATAGAGACAGGCAAGATTGATTTGCCCGAGGGTATTTTCGGTTTACGTTGGAATGCTGATTTGGTGCACCAAGTGGTTGAGGCAATGCGTAGCAACGCTCGTGTGGCCATCGCCCACGCTAAGGGGCGAGGCGAAGTGCGTGGTGGTGGTATCAAACCTTGGAAGCAGAAGGGGACTGGCCGCGCTCGTCATGGCTCCATCCGCTCACCTATATGGGTGGGAGGTGGCGTGGCCCACGGACCAAATAAGGAGAAGAACTTCGATCGTAAGATAAATAAGAAGGTGCGGGCCAAAGCCCTTGCCACCGTGCTCTCACAAAAGATGCGTGACAAGGAGGTTTTCTTCCTCGATGCACTTTCTACAGATGGCAAAACAAAGAGCGCCGTGGCTGTTTTGAGTCAGCTTGCCGATAAATTTGGCAAAAAGGAGTTTATGCATAAGAAAGGTAGTCGCTTGCTCATTGCCTTGCCCGGCCGAGATTTGAAGGTGGAGAAGAGCTTCAACAACATCAAAGTTGTTAAGGTGTTAGAGCAACGTAATATGAACGCGCTCGAGACGCTTACTTACAAAACAATAATTTTCGTAAACTACAAACATGCTTAAGAGGCCTCACATCACCGAGAAGTCAGCTAACCTTGGCGCGCAAAACGTCTACTCTTTCGTCGTCTCTAAAACCGCCACCAAGAGCACGGTTGCTAAGGACGTGACTAAAGAGTATAAGGTCACCGTGCTCTCGGTGCGGATGGTCACTTTGCCAAGCAAAGTAAAGACACGTGGCGGTAAACTTGGCCGCAGTGGAGGCATTAAGAAGGCGTATGTGAAGCTAGCCGAAGGGCAAAAAATAGAGTTCGTCTAGCTAAGTACCAAACATGACAAACTTACAAACATCTCAAACAAGCACCTATGAAATTCTATAAACCAACATCCAAGTCACGCCGAGGTATGAGTGTGGTGCATTACCGCTCGCTACTTTCGGGCCATGCTCCACACAAAGCTCTGGTGACGGGCGGCAAGCGCTTTCAAGGCCGAGCTACTTGGGGTCGCATTACTATGCGACACAAGGGTGGTGGTCATAAGCGAAATCAGCGTGATGTAGATTTCGTTTATGATAAGAAGGATATCCCAGCTCGCATCGAATCAGTGGAGTATGATCCAAACCGCAGTGGCTTTATATCACTTGTCTGTTACGCCGACGGCGTGCGCCGCTATGTGCTCTCGCCCATCACGATGAAAGTAGGCGATAAGTTTAGTGTAAGTGAGAAGGCCGCGATAAAAGTGGGCAATCGTTTGCCCCTATCAAAAATCCCAACCGGTACTTTTGTTTACAACATTGAGATCGAACCGGCCGGTGGAGCCAAGCTCGTGCGTTCGGCCGGTGTCTTTGCCGAAGTGCTCGCTCGTGATGGAGGTTTCGTAAACTTGCGTTTGCCTAGCACCGAGGTGCGCAAGGTAGATGAGAACTCCTGGGCTTCAATCGGTTCGGTAAGTAACCCTGAGAATATGCTCACTAACTTCGGCAAAGCAGGGCGTAGTAGATGGAAGGGTATCCGCCCCACCGTTCGCGGCTCGGCAATGAACCCAGTTGACCACCCATACGGTGGAGGCGAAGGTCGCCAAGGCCGCGGTACCAAGCGTGCCAAGACCCGTTGGGGCAAACCATCTGGCAAAGGCCAAAAGACCCGCCACCCACGCAAACACTCAAACGTCTTCATCGTCTCTCGCCGTCGCGTAGGCAAAAAGAAGAGCGCTTAGTGTGCTAAAATTTCTGAATGGAGACAATCCATTTCATCATCACTGGTGGGACGATTGAAGCTTCCGCTGCCAAAAAATTCCTAATCACACATGGGACATACACAATGGCAGAGACAGCCAGATATTTGAAAAGAAATTTGAAAAGAAAAGACGCCACGGTCGTTCTCACCGGATCGTTCGTTCCTCTCACCGATATAATTCGATCGGATGGGGGCTTTAACACTGGCTTTGCGGTCGCACAATTGCAGCATCTTGAACCAGGCACCTATATTGCGATGAACGGGCAAGTCATTGAAGCGGACAAGGCCGAAAAGATTATCCACGAAGGGAAATTTGCTCCACGAATTGGCTAATTTGTAATTAGTATTTGCTTTTGCTAAGCTTGCGCGCATGGATGAAACTACGCCTGCTGTCGCTCTCCCTGTTGCAAAGCAAAAGATTACTGGTTTTGTAGGTTTGCTCAAGCAAACTTTCGCTTTCGTGCGTGAGCGTTTGGGAGCGGTGGTGGTGTTAACTCTTGTGCCAGCAGCGGTGCGAGGCGTGGGTGCGTTTATCCCGCCCAGTTCTCCGACTTGGAGCCATGTTTTGGTTAG
>DATDSR010000033.1:0-30482 GCA_036517855.1 Minisyncoccota bacterium
ACCCCGTAGTGAAGCGAAGCTCTACTACAGGGTGAAGTTGGTGACACTGTAGAGGTCGGCGTCGTCTTCACGCTTTTCTTCGGCGTTGCGATCGTCGAGGGTTGGGTCAGAGGCCAGACCTCCCTCTGGAGGACTGGCCTCGGGGGAAGATTCAGAAGAGGCAGATGAAGAGAGTTGTGGCTCGAGTTTGGCGAGGATGGCTTTGAGATCTTCGGCAGAGTAAAAATCTATGACTATTTTGCCGCCGACTAATTTCTTTTGAATTTCAACGGCAGTGCCGAGACGATCGCGTAAGCGCTCCTCTGCTTCAATCATCTCGGGGTTATCGCTCTTATCAAGTTTGCGTTGTCTGTCTACCGCGATATTACGAGCCGCTCGTTCGGCCTCGCGCACAGTCAAACGCCTAGTAATGATGTCCTTGTAAAGGGTCGTCTGCTCAAGTTTACGATCTATAAGCATCAAGAGAGGCCGTGTGTGGCCCTCGTTAATCTCTCCCTTACGCAAACCTTCGAGCATCTCTGGAGGCAAAGCAAGTATGCGCACACTGTTTGAAACATACTCGCGGCTCATGCCGATTTTAGTTGCTACCTCTTGTTGGGTATAGTCGAAGTCACTAAGCAACTTTTTGAAAGCTTCGGCCCTGTCGACGGGGTTGAGATCCTCGCGTTGCAAGTTCTCAATGATGGCAATCTCGAGTTTAACTTTGTCACTTTGCTCGCCAACGCGGATGACGGCCGGCACCGTGGCAAGGCCGGCAAGTTTGGAAGCGCGCAAACGTCGCTCGCCCGCAATGAGCTCGTATTCCACGGCCAGACCCCCATCGGGCTTCTCTACCTCTTTGCGTGTCACCACCAGTGGCTGGAGTACTCCGTATTGTTTAATAGACTCGGCCAAAGAACGCAGAGCCCCCTCATCAAACTCCTTGCGCGGCTGAAAAGGGTTAGGGCTTATCTTCCCCACCTCAATCAAAAATATCGAATTGCTATATGGAAGTTCTTCCGGCATACAAACATTATACACCAAAATATTGTGCCGGAGGAGGGACTTGAACCCTCAACCCTTGCGGGACACGATTTTGAGTCGTGCGCGTATGCCATTCCGCCACTCCGGCCTAATGCTTGACAGTCTAGCTTAAAAATATGCTACACTCAAGGCGGGCAAGGACCCACTAAAGGAGGTGAATTGCCTTGGATGCAAGAACACGTGACGGGATCAATCGGTTGATCCTCGCACTCAGAAACAACGCCACAACCACAGAGGAGGTTTTAGAGGGGTTGGAGTGCCTGTTGGTCATCGACCAGGAGGGGCGCAAGGAGTTACTTGCGTACCTAAGGGGCGTTGCCGCAGGCTTCGGCGACAACATCAATAGAATCAGCAACGAGGTTGCGTCCCATGCAGAACAAACGGCTCAAGTGCGAGGCTAACTCAAGACCCGGCACGTCGTGCACAACAACACGCGCCGGGCATTTTTCATTCATAAATTATGAATCGTAAACCAAAGATTTTAGTAATCGTCGGTCCAACGGCAAGTGGCAAAAGCGCGCTCGCCGTTAAGCTGGCCAAGGCGCTTGCGGTGAGCGGAGTCGAATCCGAGGTTGTGAGTGCCGACTCGCGCCAAGTTTATAAAGGTATGGATATTGGCACAGGCAAGGTCACCAAGCGCGAGATGCGGGGTGTCCCACATCACTTGCTTGATGTAGCAAACCCCAAACAACAGTTTTCAGTTGCTAGGTATCAGGTACTAGCCTATAAAGCGATAGATGGCATTTTAAAACGTGGCAAGTTGCCCATCGTTGTGGGAGGAACAGGGCATTACGTTGATGCAATTACTAAAGGTTTAGTGGTGCCTGAAGTTCCACCCAACGCAATTTTGCGACGCAACCTTGCGAAACTTTCAAACGCTCAAGTGTTCAAACTACTCAAACAGTTGGACCCGAAGAGGGCAAAGATAATAGACAAGAATAATCCGCGTAGGCTTGTGCGCGCAATCGAAATTGCGGAATCCCTGGGCAAGGTACCGGCTATTAAGTCAGACCCCCGCTACTCGCCCATTGTGCTAGGGCTTAGGACACATGACTTAGGACTTAGGATAAAGAAGGGGGTGGGGGGGAGATTGAAGAAGGGTTGGGTTAAAGAAGTATTGAAATTGCACAAAAAGGGATTGTCTTGGAAACGGCTTGAAAACTTAGGCCTGGGGTACAAAATCATCGCTCAGCACTTGCAAGGCAAGGTGAAAAAGAGTGAGCTCACAAACATGATAACTACTGCCGAAATTCAATACACCAAAAGACAACTGACCTGGTTCAAACGGGACAAATCAATCAAATGGTTGGACAAAGCCGACCTGGCGAAATGGCCTCGACTGGCCAGCCTCCCGGGGCTCCGAAGGAGGGCCATTTCGCCAGGTCAGCGAAGTTAATCCAGCCCCTTCTTCACTTCCTCGAATTCGTTCTCAACTTCTTTGAGACGCTCGCGGAGTTCTTTGACTAGGGCGTTGCCCTCTTTGACTTTCTTTAAACCTTCCTCCACGTCTACCTCACGTTGCTTCTCAAACCAGCTCGCTATCTCTTCGAGCTTACCGAGCTTCTCTTTGATGTTTATCTTTTTTGTCATTGCACTTTTGACTTAACACTACCATCGGCTAGTCGTGTTTCTAATGTATCGCCCATTTTAACATCTCCCCTCTTCTTCACAACCTTGCCACCCGTCATGGTTATGCTATAACCTAGGCGCAAGTTGTGCATCGGGTCAGCAATGGCAAATAGCCCTTCGGCCCGGCTTATCTGCTCTTTAATCACTTTCAGACGACTACCGATGGCATCGGTGCCCCGAGCGAGACGGGCAAGCATTTGGTCGAACGAGCGAAAAATGCGCGTAAAATAACTAAACATTTTCTGCTCAAGCAAGGCTACCTTTTGTTTTAGATCTGACATAACGCCTTCCATTCCACGTTCAAGTTCTTTGGTAAGCTGGGGCAAACCCAAAACAAGCGGCGACCAGGTGTCATTGATAATGTGTGCCACGGCAGTGGGGGTACTCCCTTCGGCATCAGCCACTAGGCTAGCAATGGGCGCATCTACATCGTGACCAATGCCAGCGATGACTGGTATGGGCAAACTAAAGAGGGCACGTGCCACCTCTTCATTATTGAAAGCCTGCAAGCTTTCTAAACTACCGCCACCTCGAATTATTACCACCACATCAACTTCATTGTCGTGTTGTGCTTGCCCCGCGAAGCCTTGGCGAAGTGGGGAAAAATATCGTATCGCTCGCAAAATACCTGGCGCAGCGCCTGCTCCCTCTACTTGAGTGTGCACAAACTTGATACTCATACCAAGCTTAGCTAAATTCTTTCGCAAATCTTGCAACACCACGCCATCACGCGAGCTAATTACCCCAATGCGCGAAATAAATTCAGGCAACTCACGCTTGCGGGCAAACAACCCTTCGGCAGTTAATTTCTTCACTAGCAATTCGTATGCCTTCTTAAGCGAACCCTCGCCCATCGGCTCGATAGATTCGACCCATAAGCCAAGCGAGCCCCAACCCTTCGAGACACTTGGTTTGCCATAAACCTTCACCAACATCCCATCCTCAAGTGCCACCCCCATCCGACGAAAGGTGTAGATAGCACAAACGCACTTAAGCACCGCCGCCACATCTTTGTCCTTAAGCGTAAAACTAACCCATTTGTGACTCTCCTTAAACTCCGTCACCTCACCTTGCACAAAACCCGCCTCCGCACCAAGAGCCAAATTAAGCCGATCCAGGTATTCCCCAACCGAAAGTATTATCTCCGCCGCCTCTCCTGGATTTTTCCCAAACTCAAGTTGCATGCTTATATTTTATTAAGCTTTCCGGTCTTAATGTCATAGACATACTTGCCAGTGATTCTTGCCGCTATGCCGCGACCGTTAGACCTTACGGTGAAACTTATATACTGGTCATTAACCACCACGTCCTTGCTTTGGTCTATGTAACTTGTGTTGGCCTCATCCCTCTCGCTTGGTGTACTGGTGGAAGACTCGAAAATCTTTTCCAACTTAAGTGGGTTAAACTGTCGAGCTAACCAAACTGTGGGGATACCGTCATTGCTACTCATAATATCTCCATCAATACTTATAAAAACAAGTGTTTGACCGGTCGGAGATACAACCGGCACTGGCCAAAAACAGTCGCAATTACTGGTTAGTTTGGATTGTACTTCATCCTTAAGTAATAAATCGACGATCACAGGTCCGCCCCATTCGTACCCAACCCACCTAAACGAGGCATAGCGGCCGCCTGGTAAAACTGATATGGTATCCTCTGCTATGGACTGCATACTCATTTCACTCCGTACTTTTTCCGATGTGGGACCGCGGTAAACTTCTTGCCATTGACCTTCAGCAGTATCAACGTAGACGATGGTTTGGAATAGTGGCTCAGGTTTTGGCAAATAACATCCGAATTGGAGCCACTGTTCTCCATTAACAATACGAAATCGATTGGGGTACTCCGATCCATTAAAATCATTCTTTATCGGGACGTCTTTGATAATGTTCCCCGGGGCACTAGAAGTTGCTGTTACCGGACACGGGGCTTGTGACACACTGTCACTTATCTTTTGAGCATCACTCGTTTTTACTTCGTCTAATCGAGAGTGATTAAGCACAAGGTTTAGCTCATTCTTCCAATTATCCTCTCTGTCTTTATCCATCATCAAACCATAGGCAAGAAATACGTTTAGTATCGAAAACACTATAACAACCACCGCTTCAGTATGTTTATACTTCATTGATTGCTTCGCGGATTAGACGGGACACCTCTTTTAATTCTTCTTCCGGGCTTGTCTCCCTTTCACCAGGACGATATAGGAACTTACGGGGTTCGTATTCAAGTATCCCCGTGTCCCCTTCTTTGCGCGGTAAAACGTGCAAATGAAAGTGTGGCACGGATTGGCCAGCTAGTTTTCCTTCGTTCCATGCGTAATTAAATCCCTCAGCGCCAAACACTTTCTCAAGAGCCATTTTAACTTCACCAGCCAAGCTCCAAATCGCCACTTGCTCGTCTGGTGTGAGGTCGCCAAATCTTGCAACACATCTTAGAGGCACAACGAGCAAATGCCCAGGCACCACCGGGATGTTAGTAGGGAAAACGCAAGCAAGCTCATTACGAGCAATCTCCCTCTTCCCAATTACTTGTTCACAAAACGCGCATTTCATGTATCATTTCACCATTTATTTGGTTCAAGTTGCATATTGATTTCTTTGGGTCAAAAACAGTGATCACCTGGTTGAGGGCCGGTTGTGCTACACAGAGGAAAATTATTCTTTAGAAAAATTAAAACTATAACCAACCATATCAACGCAAAAATACTTACGGCTATCAACAGTAACTTTAATGCTCTTTTCATGGCGGGAGATGAAGGAATCGAACCTTCGACCGCGGTTTTGGAGACCGCTATTATACCACTTAACTAATCTCCCTTTGTAGACTTCTTACAATCCTTTTAACCAGTCCATTATACACAGAACCACTGTGTTTGAAACTCTGTTCTCTGTCCTTAGAATCTTGCTCATCTTTATAAGCCTCGTAATACACAAGCTCGACTGGTAACATCCGTGCTGTGGTATAAACCTTGCCTGCCTTATGTTCTGATAAACGTCGCCGCAAATCGTCAGAACGTCCAAAATAGAGTCGACCATTCTTCAAACTCTTGAGTACGTAGACGTAGTGCATTGTCGGTTTTGGACCACGTCGCTCGCGAGCGACGTGGTGGAGACCGCTATTATACCACTTAACTAATCTCCCCTAGCGGGGGCATTATAACAAAACTAGGTGATTTTTGCTTCCTTGTGAGAGGTGTGCCCCTTGCACCAACGACAATACTTTTTGAGGTCGAGCTTCTTCTCTACAGACTTGCGGTTCTTGGTCGAGAAATAGCCAATGCGTTTGCACTTGGTACAACGGAATCGTATTAGGTGTGGTTGAGCCATGAGTAATGGTAAATGTTAAATCTTAAACGGTAAATATGATTCTACAGGAAAATAAAGAAAAAGCAACTAGTGCTGGGAGCAGGATTCGAACCTGCGTAGGGCTATGCCCGCTTGATTTACAGTCAAGTGCGATTGACCACTCCGCCATCCCAGCCCGCCGATGCGAGGCTTCGCAGGCACGGAAGATTATACCACAGCGTGTTCCTCCTGTCGCTTGGGCGCACGACCTAGTTTTTTGCCGGTTTTTTTGACTAGGGCTTGGAGATCTTTTTTGTCGGACGTTAGGTCTACCAGCACTTCGCCTCCATTTTCAATCTTGCGCGAAATTAAGAGGCTGGCGACTTGATTTAGGATTTTGTCTTGGATTAGGCGCCTAAGCGGACGGGCGCCGAAGTTGGGGTCATAACCATTTGTGGCCAAATAATCAGTGGCGGCGTCAGTAAGAGTAAGTCGCACGCCCTTATCAATGAGGCGCTTCTCAATAAGCTCGAGTTGGATACCCACAATGTTTTTGACCACCTCACGCGAGAGGACTTTAAAGAGGATGATGTCGTCTAGGCGGTTTAAGAACTCGGGACGGAAGTGGTCTTTGAGACTCTCCATTATCTTGTCGTTTATCCTCTCGGCATCTGGCACTTCTTCGCCGTCTTTGTCTTCCTTGTTGTTGAAGCCGATTGAGTTCATCCGGTTGAAATATTCCGCACCAAGGTTTGATGTGAGGATGATGATGGTGTTTTTAAAGTTGACCACCCTGCCCTTGCTATCAGTGAGTCGGCCATTGTCGAGCACTTGGAGGAGGATGTTAAAGACCTCAGGATGAGCCTTCTCGATCTCGTCGAAAAGTATCACCGAGTATGGTCGGTGACGCACAATCTCAGTGAGACCTCCCCCCTCATCGTAGCCCACGTAGCCTGGAGGTGAGCCGATAAGTTTGCTCGTACTATGGCGCTCCATATATTCGCTCATATCCACGCGCACAAGCGACTTCTCATCGTTAAACATAAACTCGGAGAGGGCTTTGGCAAGTTCGGTCTTGCCCACACCCGTCGGACCGAGGAAAATAAACGAGCCGATGGGCCGTTCAAGGTCACCAATGCCTGCCCGGCTACGGCGTACAGCATTTGAAATCTTCTCGATGGCCTCGTCCTGGCCAAGCACACGCTTCTTAAGTTCCTCCTCCATGCGCAAGAGTTTGCGCGCCTCCTCCTCGAGCATTCGTAGCACTGGTATGCTCGTCCAACGCGACACCACACCGGCGATATCCGCCTCTGTTACTTCCTCGCGCAATATGCGGCGCGACTTCTGCAACTTACCTAAGCGGGCCTCCGACTCGGCAAGCGCTTTCTCTTTGGCTGGGATGGTGCCATAACGAATCTCGGCGGCCTTGGCAAGATCAGCCCGGGCTTCAGCCCTGCCAGCCTCCAAACGCAAACCCTCAAGTTCTTTCTTAACCGTGCGCACAGAGTGGATAGTCTCCTTTTCGTTTTGCCATTTGAGCTCTAGCTCTTTGGTCTCTTCGCGCAAGTCAGCCACCTCTTTTTCAATAACTTTAAGTCGGGCAGTCGCGGGCTTCTCTTCACCCACGTGCTCGCTCACGTCCTTCTTAAGTGCCTCCTGCTCAATGGACAAACGCATAATGCGTCGATGAGCATCCTCAAGCAGAGCCGGCTTGTTCTCAAGTTGCAAGCGCAAAGCCGAGGCGGCCTCATCTACCAAATCAATGGCCTTGTCAGGCAAAAAGCGATCTGAAATATAGCGAGCTGAAAGTGTGACAGCCGATTGGATGGCGGCATCTGTAATACGCACGCCGTGGTGAAGTTCATATTTCTCTTTAAGACCACGCAATATTGCCACTGCGTCTTCGAGCGTAGGCTCCTCTACCGAGACTGGCTGAAAGCGCCGGGCCAAAGCTTGATCGCGCTCAATGTACTTCTGGTATTCTTTGAGCGTGGTGGCGCCAATAGCTCGCAAGTCACCCCGAGCGAGAGCGGGCTTAAGCATATTAGCCGCATCCACACTGCCCTCGGCGGAACCCGCGCCCACGATAGTGTGTATCTCGTCAATAAACAAAATTATTTTGCCTTCAGACTTTTCTATCTCTTTGATTATATTTTTCAAACGATCCTCAAACTCACCACGATACTTGGTACCAGCAAGGAGTGCACCGATATCAAGCGAGACAATGCGCTTGTCGCGCAGGTATTCAGGCACATCATTCTTAGCAATACGCACGGCCAAACCCTCGGCAATGGCCGTTTTGCCCGTGCCTGGCTCGCCTATTAAGATGGGATTGTTTTTTGTACGGCGGGACAATATTTCGATAACCCGACGAATTTCGTTGTCACGCCCGATGACTGGATCAAGCTTATCAGCCGCGGCCATTTCGGTGAGATCGCGAGTATACCGCTCCAACGCTTTGTTCTTTTTAGCCACTTGAGGTGAGCCTGCCGCACCAACGGTCGTGCGCATCTCCTCAATGTCCTTCATCACCTCGTCTCGGCTGATGCGAAAGCGCATCAGGACATCACGCGCGGCTGAAGGCACTTCGATGAGGGCGAGAAAGATGTGCTCGGTAGATATAAACTCGTCGCGTAGGATTGCCGCGAAGCGAGCCGACTCGTCGAGCACCTTAACTAGCTCGGGCGTAAAATATATTTGATACGAGGGCGAAGCAATCGAACCGCCGTCTGGACCATCCATCTCACTTAACAATTGATCTGTGAGAAGAACCGTGTCCACTTGGAGTTTGTCGAGCACAGACATAATCACGCTCTCTTCGGCCACAACAAGAGCCGCCAAGAGGTGAATCGGCTTAACAGAGTTTTGCCCACGCTCTATAACTAACTCGTGAGCCTTACGGATTGCTTCTCGTGCTTTAGATGTGAAATTATTGAAGGGAATCATGAATAAATTATACTTTAATTTATAGCGTTGTCAACGGCGGCCGTGTTGCTGGTTTTGTCAGGAGAATCGGCAATTAGAGATTTAAATTTAGCTCCAAAGTAGCCGCCAGGGATAGCCACGCCATCAAAGCCGGCGAAATCGCCCACATACATGCCTATCAAGTCGCCCGACAGATCGAAAACGGGCATAGAGTTTATTGAAGCGGCAGGCGAAACACTTGTCATTACAATGGGCGTGGAGGAAGCACTACCTGTTCGAATAGTTGTTACGTTGCCCAAGCGCACTGTCTCGCCAAAGTCCTTGGTTGTACCAAGAGCGAAAACCCGTTCGCCTAAAGCTGGAGCACTGCCAACTAAGGATACATAAGGCAGACCTGAGGAGCTACCAGACGGTACTATTTTTAATAAAGCAACTCCCGAGTTTTCATCAATCATCTCCACCTTCGCCCGAAGCACGCTTGAGGTACTGGTGTTAACACTCCAAAGAAGCTCATACTCGCTGTCTTGAAGCAGGCCGGTTGATTGTGTGAGGATAGCCCCGCTCCCTGAAACGGAAACTGCTGGGTGATACGTTACCTCATCAACCTTAACGAGGAGTGTGGCGTCCTTATTCTTCTTAACTGCAAGCACCACCAAGTCACCCTCGGTGGGCCCGCTCTCTTTAATGCGCTCGATAATCTTCGTCTCCCCTGGCGTCACCTTCTCCACAATAGTTTGCACTTCCCGATTAATAGTGCGGATAACATCCGTGGGTGCTTGATTAACCAAAGTAACAGTCACAATCCCCGTGGCGATACTTGTCACAAACGACACCAAAAGTGCTAGTAGTAAAAGTTGAGATTTTGTAAGTTCGTCTATCTGCATTTGTCCCATTATAGCACCACACGCAATCCCCACAAAACACTTACCGGCGGGTCCCCTCGTGGGTCCCCGCCGGCTTGGTTGATTGTCATTTAGACACGGGCCGGGAAGCCCGCCTCCTTGAGGAACTGGAGGTAGCGTTTGGCCGCCGGGTCCCGCACATCAGGAACCCACTGCGACACCGTCCAAACAGGATGATTCGGCCCAATCTTGCGAAGAACCGGGATTGTGTATGCCTGCCAATGGAGGTCCCAACTCTCTTGAAAATTCGACTGCAAACACCGTTCAGCCTCCCTCTTGACTGTACAGAGCGCCGTCACAGGGCTGGTCTTGCCACCACGAGAAACAAGAGTATTTAGGCTCTCGGGATACTGGGGCAAGCCATTACCACGACTACCAATCGAGTCGTAGAGCATAATCCCGTCGCTGTGGCCGGTGATGGCTACGACGCGACCAAGTTTCAACCTCATGCCGATGTCAGAGGTTTTGACTCCCCGCCTCTTAGCCACCTTCTCAACGATGGGCCAGCCGTTTTCCCCTTGCTCTTGCGTTACTCGGTATACAGAAGTCTGTGTGACTGCGTAAAAGTACTTCAAATTTCACCTCTGCCCACTATCCTATGCTCGCCTGTGTAAATGTCAATATTGGCAACTTTCAGACGGTCGTGTAAATATTGCCAATCGCGAGTTTACTGAACATGTTCAACACTTAGTGTCGAACAGCTAAAATTTGAGGCCTTTGACTTTGAGGTACATGGCTTCGGCGGCTTGCCAGTTGAAGTTCTTCCAATATGCTTCGATATAGGCTTTGCGGTCGCTCCCGAAGTCGATGAAATAGGCATGTTCATATACATCAATCACAATGATGGGCAGACAACCCCACACTCCCCCTTGGTTGTGCGCATCAGCGTTGTATTGACGCAACTTACCGTCCTTTGTGTCCCAACAGAGCACGGCCCATCCCCGCGCGGCCATACCACATTCGCTCATATATTTAATTGCCCCTTCCATGCTCCCCCATTTTTCAATCAAAGCTCTCGAAAGCTCCGGGGCCTTACCCCAATCAGCGTCACCTTCAAGTACGCCGAAATACCATTCATGCAGATAGACTGCGTTCGTTGCAAAGTTCTCTGCATCCTTTAGAGTACGCAACTCGCTATATGTCGGGTTTGTGCCAGAAACATTGCCCGCGATAATCTCATCCCGCAACTTGACCAACTTATCGCCAACTTCCTTCCCTTTAGCAACGTAGCCGGCGTAGAGCTTGTCTTTGTGGATTGCCATCGTTTTGTCGCTAATGCCTATCATTTTGTCTGCCATAGATTTGTGTGTTTATTGATAATCGCAACTAATTTCTTAACAACGTAATCAAGCTGTGACTTGGAGGTTGAACCTCCAAGTGAAAAACGTACTGATGAATTGGCCTGTTTTTTAGATTTACCTAAGGCAAGTATAACATGCCCCACTCCGCCAAGGCTTCGCGGGGTAGACTCGCCACAATCATTATTTGAGCATGCTGCCCCGGCCGAAGCGGCAATGCCGTATCTATCAAGCTCGAGTACGGCAAGCTCTGAATCAATAGGCAAAACAACATTTACATTATTGGCCAGCCTATTCTTGAGCGAACCATTTACTGAGGTACCGGGTACTTCGGTGCGTAACTTAGTGATGAAATAGTCACGTAGCTTTGTGAACCGCACAACTTCTTTCTCTCTGTTTCTTTCGACTTTCTCTAAAGCATCGGCCATTTGTTCGACTAAAGGCACAGGACAAGCATCCCTCAAACCAGAATGCAGGAGTTCGGTACTCCTGCGGACGTAAAGAAAGGCTGCGCCTGCTGGGCCGCCAAACTTAGGAGCAGAGAAACTCGCCATGTCGACACCCAAACTCTGCATGTTGACCGGCAAAAGTCCTGGCGCTTGCACACAGTCACTGTGGAAATAAATTTTGCGAGCTTGGGCCCGCAACATCCTGGCTATCTCTTTAATCGGCTCTATCGTGCCCATCTCATTGTTGGCATACATCACGGACACAAGTTTCGTGTTGGGGCTCAGGGCCTCCTCAACTTGCTTGACCCCCACAAATCCGTCACTGCTTGGCGCAAGATAAGTTACACTCACTCCCCTCTCCTCAAGAACCTTAAAAGCATCAAGCACGCTCTTGTGCTCGATCTGCGTAGTGATAGCGTGAAAGCGACCCCTGAGCAGGCTCGCTACTGCGTTCGCCTCAGTTCCCCAGGGGGTAAAGATAATTTCGTCGGTGGCCACGCTTAAAACTTTGGCAATCCTTGCTCGGGCGCTTTCAAGCCTAGCCTTGGCCTCCCGACCCTCTTTGTATATAGCGTTAGGATTATTCTCCCCCGCGGCATAGTCTAGGAATATCCTCCTTTTTTCTTTGCTCTTGCGCATAGGCATATTAAAGCACAAAGACGGTTGCCGAACACGACAACCGTCTCATAAACTAAGACCCAAGATCTCGGCCAGCTCGGCAAAGCTCGACACTATGAAACTTGCCCCCGCCGAACGCAACTCCTCTTCGCCGTGGGTGGTCGTGAGGCCAACTGACACTGTGCCAGCCTCTGTGGCAGACCGGAGTCCTCGGCGTGAATCCTCAATAGTCAGAAGTTGGCCGGGAGCTATCCCCAGGAGCCGAGCCACTTCCTCCCAGTGGTATTTGTTCGGCTTAGCCATCTTTGCCGGTAGAACATCCGCTGGCACCAAAGCCACGAATTCACTCTCCTCAAGCCCCAATACTTGAAGAGCAGCTAAGAGCGACACCCTTGAAGCGGCAGTGGCGATAGCGCAAGGAATGCCCCGGGCGTGCAAGGCCCGTATTAACGCAACCCCACCAGGTATTGCCCGCACTCGGCCCATGTGAGCCAAATAGTAGGCTCTCTTGAAGTGCACCAGCTCTTCTGTGTTCCTTGCACTCCCCTTTCCGTAGCGCCTAGTTATGCGCCGAAAGATATCGTAGTTTGTCCCTCCTTCGCTGTCGCGGATAGTAAGGCCGCGATCCGATACGCCGAAAACTCGACACGTCTCAAGCACCGCCTCGAAGTTCAACTCTTCAGAGGCAATAAGCGTGCCGTCGAGATCAAACCCAACGGCCTCGATTTGATGCCCACGAAACTCGAGCACGCCGCTCACCCCCTTCCGATTAGCAAACTAACAGAGGTGCAGACAAATTGCAAATGTGAGAAAAATGGGCTAGGATAGCGACATGTCGCCCATTGAATACGCGCTCATCGCCCTTGTCGTCCTCCTGGCCGTCTGGGTCACACATCTTGAGATGCGCCTCACCAAGCTCCTGGCAGGGAAGAGTGCCAAAACGCTCGAGGATACCATCGTGCGGTTACGCGAGGAAGTTACCAAGCTCTTCGAGCACAAGAAGTTTGCTGATGAACGTTTTAGCAACATTGACGGGCGCTTAAAGCGAAGCGTGCAATGGGTGGAGACCGTGCGCTTCAACCCTTTCGCCGACCAGGGAGGCAAGCAAAGCTTCTCCACACTTATCGTGAACGAGGAGGGCGACGGTGTGGTTCTAACTGGACTTTACGCAAGAGACAAGTCAAGTGTCTATGCCAAACCAATTAAGAAACACGACAGTGAGTTTGAGCTCTCAGATGAGGAACGAGAACTAATTAAACGAGTACGCAGTTAGACCTGATTCGTGGACCACATACACATACAAAAATTATGCCCGAGCAAACACAAACAACTTCGCGCCCACCTATCGTTGTTGTGCTTGGCCACGTGGACCACGGCAAGAGCACTTTACTCGACTACATTCGTAAATCAAATACAGTAGACAAGGAGGCGGGTGGTATAACTCAAAGTATCGTCGCTTATGAAATAGAAGTTGATGGTAAACACATTACCTTCATCGACACCCCAGGGCACACTGCCTTCCAAGCGATGCGCAAGCGGGGGGCCTCTGTAGCCGATATCGCAATACTCGTAATAGCCGCGGATGACGGAGTTAAGCCCCAAACGCTTGAAGCTCTTGCCGCTATCAAGGAAACGCAAACACCATTCATCGTAGCCATCAATAAGATAGACAAACCAAACGCCAATGTTGAACGAACTAAGCAAACACTGGCTGAAGCGGACGTGTTTGTCGAGGGCTATGGAGGTACAGTGCCGGTGGCCGAAGTAAGTGCCAAGTCCGGCAAAGGGGTAGATGATTTACTATCACTAATTCTACTTTCGGCCGAACTTGAAGAGTTTAAGGCAACTCCTAGCAAAAGGGCCGAGGGCATCGTCATTGAGGCCCACCACGCCGGTAAACGTGGGATTGTCGCCACGCTTGTTATTAAAGACGGAACGCTGAATAAAGGCGATTACGTGGCAACAGGTAGTGCATACGCTCCAGTGCGACAACTCACAGATACGCTGGGAACACCACTCGACACAGCCAGTTTCTCTACCCCAGTAGTAGTGGCAGACTGGAACAACGCGCCCATTGCTGGCGAAACTTTCGCAAGCCACAAAAGCAAAAAGGAAGCCGAAGAATTTGTTAAGGACGTCTCACGTATACGACCCGTGATGGTGAAGAAGGAGGTGATGATACCTATCTTGCTTAAAACTGACACGCTCGGCATGCTTGAGGCCATTGAGGGCGAACTCGGCAAGCGAGAGAGCGAGAAGGTGGGAGTAACTATAGTATCTGGCGGCATCGGCACTATTACCGAAGGCGACGTTAAACTAATCCAAGGAGCAAAGGCGCCAGTTATTATTGGGTTTAACGTAGAGGTGGACCGACATGCGCAAGATGTGATAGAGAAGAATGCTATCCACATCGAAAAGTTTGATATTATCTACAAACTAACCGAGTGGTTCGATGCTTACATCGAGAGCGTCACACCCAAAGAGATTAGCGAAACTGTTACTGGCTCGGCTAAAGTTCTGAAAATATTTAGCCGAACACGCGACAAGCAAATAGTGGGCGGTAAAGTGACGGATGGTAAAATCGAAGCTGGGAAAAAGGTGCGTGTTATGAGACGTGAGGGGCAAATTGCCGAAGGCCACATTGTGGGTCTAGAGAAGAATCGTGTAGAAACGCGTGAGGTAGAGACGGGCGAGCTATTTGGTGCGAGTATTGATGCTAAAACTGCGATAGCTGAAGGTGACGTGATAGAGCAATACACATGACAAAAGAAAGGAGGGTAAATAGATTAACTGACCACTTGCGAGATTTGGCGGCTAAGTTCTTAGAGAAAGAGAGTTCGCGCACTGCCCTCATCACTGTCACGCGCGCGGAGATTAGTAAGAACGCGAAAAAGGTCAACCTACTTATCAGTGTCTTCCCACCCGAGCGTAGCGACCAGGCGCTTGATTTCGCCAAGCGAAAAATGGGAGATTTAAGAAATTTCGTGGCCACTGAAATGAAAACAAAAAGTGTACCAATTTTCAGCGTCAATCTAGACTTAGGCGAAAAGAACCGTCAACGCATAGACGAACTCTTGCGCACATAGTAAGCTAGACACACGGCCTGGTGGCGAAGAGGCAACGCGGCGGTCTGCAAAACCGCTATGCGAGGGTTCGAATCCCTCCCAGGCCTTTGGCCACGCCCGGGTGGCGGAATGGTATACGCGCTCGACTTAAGATCGAGTGTCGCAAGACGTGAGAGTTCGAGTCTCTCCCCGGGCACAGAGAAAAATCATTGCGATGAAGTTGTTTTTGCGTTAGTATTATTTCGTTATCCCTCCATAGCTCAGTTGGTAGAGCAGCTCGCTCTTAACGAGAAGGTCGTAGGTTCGAATCCTACTGGGGGGACTAGGAGTGCGAGAAATGACTCGCAAAGCCGAGGTGGCGAAATTGGCAGACGCGCCAGCCTTAGGAGCTGGTTCCCGCAAGGGATTGGAGGTTCAAGTCCTCTCCTCGGCACCACAAACTTATCATCGGACTTTTACGTCCCAGTGATCATTTTCTTTCATCCAGACCGCTCCCGTCTTTGTATCAAGGTAGCGCTCATACTTTTTTTCCCCAGATGGTGGCATCCGTCTGAATTTGCCGTCGTTAGCATTGACCGAACCGGTTATATAATCATTTATTCCCGGGTTTAGGCTCACGTCGACCGCTTCGCCCTGCGGGTGACCAGCGTTTGGATCGTGATCAACATTAGGATTAGTGGCATCTGTGACTTGCAAAAAACAAGCTGCACAAGCATCAGCAAGGGAGAGAACGGCATCAAGCGTACCCACCTTGACACCCTCCAAAACCGCTCCATTTTTTACGCTAACATTGTGGTATTGACCAGTATTTTCCAAATAATTCTTAGCCGTGTTCTGGTCGAACGTGCCTGCTCCAGCACCACCTGCTCCGCCGGTTGGGGATGTAACCTGGGTGAGACCGAGCTTGGGGTTAACGAGTGCGGGGTTAATTGTGTTTAGGATTAGCCACGAGACTAGGGCGAGCACCAAGCCAGTGAGGGCACCGGTTATACGCTTGGTGGCCTCTCCTTTGGCCCCAGGATTGGCGAAGGAGGTCATATATTCGATGCCACCTATCACAATCATAATGAAAGCAAGCACAACAGTGATAGTGAGCGCCGCGTTGTACACCACACCGAAGTAACCGACGCCAGTTACGTCTTGTGTCTTTTCCTGACCTGGCAAACGCTCAAGCACTATGTACTCCGTCGTCCCTTCTGCGTAAGCGGTTTGTATAAATGACATAATTATTTGAACTGGGGCGGTTGTTCCACACTGCCCGTGCCAATTTGGAAGGAGTCCGCAATTAAGTTAACCAGACCCCATACACTCACCATAACAAACAAGCCTACAATACCCCAAATCATCTTGCTTCGCCCCTCTTTACGTCCTTCACTCTCGCCAGATTTGCTTATAAACACCACCACACCCCAAATAAAGTAGAGCAAGGCCAACCCCGCCACAAGCACAATAAGACCGTTGATAATCGAATAGAGTACCCCATCGTAACCGAAAATGTAATCGAATCGTGTTGGATGTCCCATGCTTGATTAACTTGCTTTTGGCAGGCCGGGCGATTTGGGGACGGTAGGATTCTCGCTCCCCGGTCCGAGGATACTCTCTCGCACAAAGCCCACCAGTCCCCACACGCTCACAATGGCAAAGAGGGCGATAACACCCCAAATCATCCTGTGCCTGCCTTCAGCCCGCTTCTCTTCACTCCCAGAATTACCAATAAACACAATCATACCCCAGATAAAAACAATAACGGCCACCCCAATGGCAAGTGGCACCAGATTACCAAGCCAAATCTTCAAGCTATCTATGATGTCTCCGAAGGTGCGGGCGTAAGCAAGCCCGGGCAAGGCAAAGGCGACTGTGGGTAAAATGAATTTAACTGTGCGTAATTTCATACTGTTCATTAGCTTACTGTGGTATTAGGTTTCTGCCATCTGTTGGGGAACCTACCTTTTCGTCAATTCCAAACGTCTGGCCCACAAACCGAGTCAAGCCCCAGATTGAGACTATCACGAAGAGGGCGATAACACCCCAAATCATCTTTTGCCTCCCCTCTTTGCGAGCCTCCTCCTCTCCGGATTTAGCAATAAATACAACCAAACCCCAAATAAATACTATCACCGCAAGGCCAATCATAATGGGCATTAAGGCCCCGAGCCATCTCTTCAATGATGCAATAAATGTGTCCAGACCGGCCGCGAAAGTGAGAGCTGGTAAAGCTATTATTAATAGGACGCTAGAAAGTTTTGCTAAGCTGTTTTTCATATCCCCATTATACCCCATAGAAAGCCAATAAACGTAAGGGTTTATTCACACAAGCAATAGAACTTAGCCTTGACTTGCGATCGTCAATAATATACATTGAAAGGGTGAAGGAATCGCCTTTCCATTACACATATTGTAAAACTCGCCTTTATGGCTACGGATAACCTTCTCGCCAGACTATACCAATCCTCAAAAACAATCCTAACCACCAAGGACATTGCCTTGATTTGGGGCGAGACTAACAAAGTAAATCTTACTTCAAAAATAAAATATTATGCTAAGCAGGGGTCACTAATCCGCTTGACCAGAGGTGTTTTTGCGAAAGACAAAAATTACAATCCCAAAGAACTGGCAACCAGTATTTATACCCCCTCCTACATAAGTTTTGAGACAGTGTTGCGAGAGGCAGGCGTAATCTTTCAACAACATGACTCAATTTTTGTAGCCAGTCCCTATCCTGCTACAAAAGAAATTGACGGTCATGTAATTACGTTTAGAAAACTGAAAGACAGCGTGCTTTTTAGCGCAATTGGCGTTAAGAATGAAAAAAATTATAGCATCGCTACACCCGAGCGAGCATTCCTCGACACTATTTATTTATCTCCTAAATTTTATTTTGACAACCTGCGACCCATTAATTGGGAGAAATGCTTTAAACTTGCGAAAATATACGAGAACAAACAGCTCATAAAGCGCTTAAAGAAATGCCAGACTCAATATCAAAAGTATGCTCAATAAAGAAAAACATCAGCTCATAATGGGACAGATTTTGAGAGATATCTATTCAGACACTTCCATCTCCTCTTTTTTGGGATTTAAAGGTGGTACTTGTGCCTATCTTTTTTATGGCCTCTCTAGATTCTCTGTAGACCTAGACTTTGACCTATTTTCTACGGGTGAAGATACCCAAAAACTGGTTTACGAGAAAATTGGCGGTATGTTAGGAAAATACGGAGAGGTAAAAGATAATCACATAAAACGAAATACCGTCTTCTTCCTGCTCTCATACGGCGACACGGATCATAATGTCAAAGTTGAAGTGAGTGTGAGAATCCTCGTGCCAGACATCAGAGAGCATTATGAGATCAAAGAGTATCTTGGCATTTCTATGCTTGTGGGCAAGAAGGATTATCTCTTTGCGAGCAAGCTGGCCGCTCTGACCAGCAGAAGCGAAACAGCTATGCGGGATATTTATGATATCTGGTTTTTCGGCACATATCACTGGGATATCAATGCCGAAGTGATCAAAGCAAGGACTGGCAAGACTATCAAGGAGCATGTGGCAGACTGCATACTTTCTGTTGAGGCAGTCAAAGACAATGAAATTCTGCGGGGATTGGCTGAACTTTTGCCAGGTGAAAAAGAGAAAGTTTGGGTCAAAACTCACCTAAGAAAAGAGGTCATATTCCTCCTCAAAAACTACCAATCAGTGTTGGGTTGACAAGCACCCATATAATATGGTATACTCCCCCAAGCGGTCAACTGGACCAGTTCATTGAAAAACTTGGTCCAACCCCGTAGTGAAGCAAAGCTCTACTACAGGGTCCAAAAAGCCGTAGAATCGGCCAAAAAATCTAGAAGGGAAAGGATAAAATGTGGGGAAGAATCGCTAAGACAGCAAAGTGGGCGTTCGGGGAGTTCGGTACCGCGTTGGCAGCAGCTGGCGTCGAAAGAAAGATCTTCGGAAGCCCAGGCGAGACGGGCGGCGGGTCTGCCACCAATTACGTTTCAGGAGTCATGGGAGAACACCACACTATGCGCGCAGAAGAGGAGAAAAAGGCGCGAATCGCCCGCATCGAGGTTGAGGAAATCATCAGCAAGATGTTCCCCGCTCTCGCAAAAATGCTCGACAGCAACGAGATCTGGGAACGCGACCTGATGATGGCGGTTCACGATAAATTCGACATGGGCGCCAGCAATAGCGCCCCCGCCACGGCACCTGCGAAAGGACGCGGTCCAACCCCTGCAACTATCCAGAAGCAGGCGGAAGCAAAAGTGCAGGCCGCAAAAGAACGCACAGATAAAATCGTCGCATACCTGCAAGGGTTCGACGAAACTGCAATAAAGGATCCTAAAGAATTCGCGGGGCGCATGGGCAGGCTCCACAAAGACACCACCCTCGAGAGTATTGGCAAGTCAGCCAAAAAAGTCTGGGACAAGCGCGCGGGATACGTCGGCGAAGCCAAGGTGGTTCTCGACGAAATCGACGCCAGGGTCAGTCCCAAACTGGACGAAGTGAACGCAAACCTTCGTCGTGCTGGTTGGCAACGGGAAAGGAGATAGGAATGCCAGTACCAGCCAGGGTACAGCCTTACCAACCGAACTTCGCTACCCCACGGGCACAACGCCCTTGGTGGCACTACATGCTCATGCTCATCGCCCTCCCGCTATACATCATAGTGAGAGTAGCGAGAGTGTGGTGGCAAGCACTGACAATCATCGCAGATGAGATAGTCGGCGGAATCCGCTGGGTCGTCCGGTGGATCAGGCAGTTCGTTACGTGTCACCGGATGGAGGCGGTGTTTGTCCTCAAAACCGCCAGTGTGGCTGGCCTCGTGTGGCTGGTCATCTGGCTCAGCAATTACCTAGAGCAGTTGCTCTAAGGAGGCCGTGTGTTAGATCGGATATGGGATTTCATCCAGAACGTCTGGTTCGGAACCAACTCACGGTTTCGGAAATGGATCTTCTACTCAACCATCTTCCCCGTCATTTTCGTCATCGTGGCGTTAAAGACGGGCCCCTTCGTCAGCAACTACGTCATACCGATCGCGGTGGGCATCAACGTGATCGCCACCATCGCCATCTTGTGGCACCACCTCAACTGGGTCAACGGCGGGCACCTACAGTCGCCCGTGGGGCCTTTAGGGCTCGCGGCATTTCTTCAGATCCCGCAGGTACGTAAGTACCTTCTACCAGCCCTCGGTTGGCCGCTCATCATCCAAGTGATGTTGGCGGCTTACCTTCGGCTCGTACCCATAAGGGAGGAGCAGGAACTAGCCATGTGGCTGGTACTCGCTACCTTGCTCACACTCCTTAGCGTGGCAGTCGGGTTCAAGTGGGGACGCCGGATCGCGGTCACGGCGATGGTCGTGATGTCGGTCTGGATAGCGGTGGCCCACTACATCCACAATAGACAGGTGGATGCGAAAAGTGGGTCGGGCAACCCCACGCCGCCAGCGGCATCAACTCCCGTGGTGGTGGCTTACGCTCCACTTGGTGTGGAACCGGCACAGGTGCGCAGTCGACACAGCGGTCCTTACGATGTTGAGGTGGCAGAAAACTCAAAGGAGTGGATCCACTTCACATATAAGGATCGCGATGGCAACACCGGACATCGCCAATGGCGACGTGACGAAACCAGAGGATTACGGTGGTTCGATAAGGACGACCACCAGTGTTCTAAGGATTCACCATGCTCCATGACGGTTGTCTGGAGCGACAAAGAAAGCCGCTGGCTCCAGCACGACAAGGAGGGGGAAGACATCTGGGTAGAGTCTCGGCCCGTGGCCGAGGCGAAACTGTGAGAGTCGCCACACCATGCGCTCGGGCGCCTGCTCGAGCATCGCCCTCTTTCCTCGGACCAAGTTTTAGTTTTAGTTCACTCAAGCAGCCTTCTGCTTTCAGTCCTGCGCGCAAGCGTGGGGAGGAAAGGCGGATGGCTGCTTTTTCTTTTGCCGATTCGACACAACACTGAGGTCAGACCTCCGGAGTACCCGAGGACTGACCTCAGGGACGCAATACTTAATTAAGGACTTTGTGGTTGAATCACGCAACCTGGAGTTCCCGGAGTGCACGGCACCTTAATTTTTTCATTTGGGTCTATGCCGAAGATATCACCTATATAACCTACGATACCCCAGATGGACACAATGACGAACAGGGCAATAATACCCCAGAGCATCCTCTTCTTACCTTCCTCGTGAGCTTCGCCACCGGCAGTACCGATAAACTTGATTATGCCCCAAATGAAATAGGCCAGAGCAAGGGCAACAAGTATCGGGATAAGCATATTAACAACAGTGCCTATGAGCTGTTCAAGCTGTGTGACGTTATTGCCCATTGCTTATTTTGTTTAGACTTTTAATTACTTAAGACTCGACAGCAGGTTTGCTATCAGGTTTACTATGCCGAAGGCGCCAAGGATGATGGCCACGCCAATGACGCCGTAGACCATATGAGTCTTACCTTCGGTGGCTTTACTGGTCTCATCACGATTCATCATAAAGCTAGCCACTCCCCAAAGGAAGTAGAGCACGGCCGCCGCAAGCATTAGCTTGAGGAGCGGGTTTACAATCGCCCCGTTTAAATTCTTTACAAAGCCATCCATCAACTACTATAGGCCCTCAATGACAGGTGGCTTACCCTTGCTGTTTGGATCGAGGTCAAAGACATTACCAATGTAACCAACGATACCCCAGATTGATACGATAACGAACAAGGCAATAATACCCCACCACATCTTGGTCTTGCCCTCTTCGTGCTTCTCACCGCCGGCACTCATAATAAACTGCACAAGGCCCCAGATGAAGTAGAGCAGGGCAACCGCCGTCAAAATGGGTATTGCTCTGGTGACAATCGTCTGGATAAGGTTAAGGAGAGCAAGTAAGTTCTCCCCAGCCGCAAACGCAAAAACTGGTGTAAGCGATAGGGCCGCTGTTACTCCTGCTACTATTTTCTTAGACATGTAAATTCTTGATAATTAGCTTTTAATAATTTGACTTTTAATAACAGATTAATAGTAGCACGGTAGTTTTAGCCGTCAAATAAAGTTACTCACAGTGCTAGAGTCATTTAAGCCAAAGGTGGAGAGCACCAAATTGGCCAAACCCCATAGAGCTACCATCGCAAAGAGGGCGATTATCCCCCACATCATAGTCTCTCGCCCTTCTTTGACCTTCTCTTCGTTGCCGGCGGCAAGGATAAACTGGGCCACCCCATAGAGGAAGTAGAGCAAAGCTAAGCCGATAATAATGCCCACCAGTGGGTTGGAGAGGCCGATGGCGTTATCTACCAAACCTTTGAAAGCTAGAGCTGTCATATAATATAACTAAAGTGCCTCTACTGTTGCTTTGATGACTTTAGACATAATCTCTGCTCCTAGTAAAACTGCTCCGCCAATGATTGTCCAAAAGAGAGCCTTCCTCGCCTCCTCAAGTTTGGTGGCATTGCCTTGGGCAGTCACGAACTTGAGACCAGCATAGACGATAAAGACAACCAGCACCGGTATCCCAATCTGCACAAGCAGATGCAAAACTTTGGTCAGCAAAGCCGGGATATCCCCGGTACCGCATAGAGGGTTCGGGATAGTGCCTCCCCCGCAACCACCTGCATCAAGCTGTGCAAAAGTGAAAGTTGGCAAGGTGGCAATTGCGTACAATACCAGTGTTTTTATTTTCATATTTTTTGTTCTAGGGGGTTCTTAATATTTGTGGCGCCTAGACCTTTGAGGATAGTGTTAACTATAAGCCATGCGGAGAGGGCGATGAAGAGGCCTATGAGCGAGGCGAAGACAACCTTCTTGCCCTCTTCGCGTTGGCTGGCCGAATTACTGCCGATAATCATCCTAAAGCCACCCACCCCGATGCCAAACACAGCAAGGGGTATGCCAATGTACTTGAGAAGAAAGTCTACCACCCGCGCGATTAACTTCCACAAATCATCAAGGGTGCAGGGTTCAATGGGAATCGAGCCCCCACCTTCACCTGGGCCAACTTCCTGGTTGCCACAGTTTACAAGCGAGGGAAAGGCTAAAGCCCTGGCCATAGGCACAAAACTAACTAGGATCACCAGCGTTAAGAGAAATATTGGGATAAACTTCATATATCCTAAATAGGTTAAAACAAATTGCGCAACTGGGTATCGGCTACTGATACCGCCTCCTCGGGCGTGCTCTTGCCTATCATAACAGACTCGACCATAGACGAAAATATGTTCCTGGTGACAACATCCGATGGATCCGGCCAAGTCTTGCCAATGATGGCCGAATTATAGAAAACGGTCAGGATGGGGTCAACGTTCCCCGCCCCGAGCAAGTCACGCCGAGCGGGTGACAGGCCAAGCCTCACGCTGAAGATGTTGGCCGTCTTGCCCAAAGCGGCAGCGTAGGCTACAGCAAAAGCATCTTTAATATGAGGCGAATTTTTCAACATAGCCAAGGCATAAACATCAGTATAAGTAAGCTTGGTTGCCTGCCCCGAGGCACTCGAGGGGGTGACTTGTGGCATAAGGGCTACGTCAAAATCAAGATGGGGATTGCGCTCACGGATAGTTGGCAAGTCCCTGGCCAAGCCAAAATAAATCGCCAAATTACCCGCGATAAACTCATCCAATGAATTCTTCTTGGCGCTGTTCCACGAGTACTTGGGCAAGGCCGGATTACCGAACTCACCGTAGTACCGCAGGGCCGACGGAGCGGCACCAGTGGAAGCAAGCTTAACGGTATAGGCGTCTTTGGCTTCGTCGCCGCTACTCGTGTCTGTAGCGCGCGTAACGATTGGGTCACCCGTTTGCATAATCTGGGTACTCAAAATTTCTTTAAAATGGGTCACGTTGGTTGTGCCACCCATGGCCACTGCGGCACTGGTTATGGCACCGCTAGAGTCAACTTTGGTCAACTTCTCTGGGTAGCGCTGGAGCTCAATCCAAGAGGTGGGAGGTGTGGCGATACCAGCGCGGGTCAACATATCGCGATTCCAATACATCACCAATGGGTCGGTGTAAACGGGCAAGCCCAAAGTGCCAGCCGCACGCATTAGCACCTCGCTCCCCTGCACAAAATTATCTTTGAAGGTTCGCTCGGGTAGAGCTGTTACTGGAATTGGGTACAACTTGTCGGCCTGGTGAAGCAGTAGAGTGTGTGGGGCCAATATCAAATCCGGACCTTTGCCAGAAGCCAAGGCATTTACTAATTCGTTTTCAAAGGTTGCGACCTCTTTCTCCGTGTAATTAATATCAAGCTTCTCACCAGCCTCTGCCGATGCGCGCATTATGGCGCTAAACTGATTGCTTGGTATCGAGCCCCACATACTAACTTCAACTGTTTGAACTTGTGTGTTTGAGCCTCCACCAACTTTGATAACACCCGAGAACACCATAACAGCACCCACAATAAAAACCCCGAACACTATCATCAAAATTGTTTGAAAATTCTTCATATTTGATGCTCCGCTTCGCTCCGAGTTTTTAATTTAAGATTTGCCATTTACCATTTTACATTTACGATTTGCGTAGCAACAACCCCCAGTGATGTGAGCCGGCCTCAAATTCTTTAGCCACGGCGAGACCGGCTTTGCTAAACAATTCCTTGGCAACCACAGCCGTTACCACCTGCGAAGGGTGTGGCCCCATATGGCCGAACGAACCTGTCCAGTCTAGCACAAGCATCTGGCCACCAGCCTTGAGTATGCGCATGGCCTCTTTTATCAACCCCTCTTTGCTCTCGGCCTGAAAGAGTACGTTGGAGATTATAACCGCGTCACATATTCGATCGGCAAGTTTGACCCCGCCCGGCACTTCGATATCAGCCCATATTGTCTCTATCCCATCGTAACCACGATGAGTAACGTCAGCCCGCAAGCGCTCGAGCATAGCCTTCTGCACATCCACGGCATAGATAGTAGCCCCCTGTATATTCTCCTGCTTTATCAAATCCGCCAAAGCAAAACAGTAAGCGCCCGTACCAGCACCCAAATCCGCCACCACCATCTTGTCAGCAAGATGCAAATGTTCAACAACCTCACTGGGCGTTGCAAACGACATACATATATTGTAGCAAGCAGAACCGCCGCACTAAAGCCCCTTATCCCCGTCTTTTGACCTCAACCTCCTCTTTCAATAAATCAAATTTGACAGTGAAATGCTCGAAGAATCCGACTTGGCCCACCACACCATACGACATCACACGACCAGCGACATCGGGCATAAATCCAGCCTCAATTTTGTATGGCCAACCGCCAACCTCAATCTCAACACTGTGGACAAAGAAGACGGAGGCCTTCCCGCCGATACCAAAAACCTCTTTTTGCTTCCCCTTCCGCACATCAATCCCAATCGCTTCTCCAATGGCCTCAGAAAATATGCACAAATCTGCGCCTGAATCTACTAGCACTTCGTAACCTATTTCACCCTTTCCGTTTATAAGCTTAATGGGTATCACCGGACGGAGAGTATCCCCGTATCGTTTATACCTAAACTTCATAGAGCGCCAACAAAGGGAACTATCTTTTCGGGCATCCTAGTGAGAAAAGGCGTCTCGTCACTCTTCATCTTTGCTTGTCGAACAGCCTCTTGCACTGTCCTGCCCGCGCCCAACACAGTCTTCTCGTCCTTAGCAAGGGCAACCCAAAGACCCTTATATTTCTTGTATATTTTTGTCCAGTCAATAGCCATAGCTATATCCTACTACAAACCCCAATCCTCCGCAAAAGTTACCTTAGTGCTTCTACATCTTTCTCAAGTTGGGCTCTTGTTTCTTGTATTGAGTGAGCATTCTTCTGTTCGGCGGCGTACTCAAGAGTAGTGATGCCCACATACAGCCGCCAGAATTTCATCCTTTCTTTAAATCTTGCGTCAAAAATACTTTTGTCCTCGTATCCTTCCATTATCACTTCGACCGGGTACTCCGGGTCAAAAAATTGCCAGTAGGCCAAGTCACGAATGGGGTCGCCTCCTTCAGCATTTTCAAAATCGATAACACCACTCACTTGATCATCCGAAATAAGTAAGTGCTTGGGAGCAAAGTCACAATGCACAAGGTGAGGTTGACCGAGAGTAAACTTTAACAAGGAATCATTAAGATAAGCGACTGCTTTGTCCATAATCGTCGAATCAATCTCTGCTTTTTGCGCGAGGATCATCATTCTTTCTCCTGATAAGTAGGGACTTCCCTTGAAATACTCCCGGATTGAGTTAGAGTTTGCCTTCCCCGCCCCGTCTAGTTCTCCGTAATTACTGGTTTTTATACCATGCATCCTCGATAGCACCTCTCCGACATTCTTCAATACATTTCTCAAACGGTCCTTATTCTCTGGCTCAAGAATTCTGGGGATTTCATTAAGTGGCGTGCCTGGGAGCAAATTCTCCACCGAGAAATTAAATTCCTGCCCATCGTGCTTTGTGCTGCGTATCCCAAGTACCGTTGGCACTGGTAACCCAATACGCGCGCACTCACCAAGAGCCCATTGTTCTCTCTGAAATTTCACGAACTCACTTCGGCCTATTCGGACAATCACTTCTTCACCGCGCTCAATTGTGCCTTTATAAACCTCGTTAATCTCGCCTTTTACGATTCTCTCCTTATGAACCAAAGGCGAACCGACAATATCTAAAACAACTTCTTGCACCAATTCATCTGGAGCGTTGAGGCCAGCATGCTTCTGTTCAAGAAACTTTTGGTATTCTGTCCCCTTTGTAGAAATTGACATCTGATTTCACTAAAGCCCCTTATCCCCGCCTTCTTCAAATTACACCGCACATCCATTTTCCCAAGGACCGTCCCTGTCTAATCTCTAGTTTGTCTTTGTTAACGACTTGCCGGGAAAGTATTTTTTGACAAAGTAACCCGCAAGAGCACTAAATACCAACACTATTACTGCATCAATTATAAGATTGGCTATAGAAAAGGATTCGCATTCCATCCCAGTATCAAAGCACAACCCACCATGCGAAGAAAAAACAAGTGGAAATCCCATAAACTGCGAACCGTCATACGAAGGAGCAGAGGACGTAAGGACAAATGGGACAAGTGAAAAGGAGGCGAGCAATACGCAAGCAATTACAAAGGTTACGATGAATCTATTCATTTGTTCAAGTTTTATTATAACACCTCCACAGAAGCTAACGTATCCTTGTCACGGAGTTTCATTACTCTTACTCCTTGGGTTTGGCGACCTGACGTGGGGACTTCGCCGGCGGTGACTCTTATGACTTGGCCTTGTTTGCTCATTGCTACCAGTTCAACTTCATCCCCAACTTCGCCAAGGCTTCGCGGGGCAAGCACCCGTCCCACGACAATTGGTCCTGTCTTCGCAGTCACTTTGGCTGTTTTAATACCCGAGCCACCACGCTTTTGGATTTTGTATTCTTTGATTTTGGTTTTTTTGCCGAGACCGTTGGCGCTCATTGTGAAGAAGGTTAGTTCACTCTCTTTGTCTTTCTCCACTTTGTCGGCGCCAATAATTTCGTCATTGCCCTTAAGCTTCATTGCTCGCACGCCGCCTGCCCCGCGACCCATTGGGCGAATGTCTGACTCTTTAAAGCGAATTGCTTGGCCGTTCTTTGAAGCAAGAATCACGCTGTCGCTCTTCTCCACCGGCATCACACTCAAGAGTTCGTCGCCCTTCTGCAACTTCATGGCGATGATGCCCGAGCGACGCACGTCTTTAAAGCTCTCGGCTGTAACCTTCTTACCCACACCCCTCTTGGTCACCATCATAAGCCCCACTTCGCCAAGCCTGCCTGCCGGCGAGGCAGGGCTTCGCGGGGTACCGCCCTTTTTGCTACTGGTTAGTGGCAATACACTGGTCACCCGCTCCCCTTCCGACAGTGACAAAAAGTTCATAATAGATTTGCCACGAGTAGCTCGCTTGCCCTCGGGTATCTCGTACATCTTAAGTTGATACACCTTACCCTTGTCGGTGAAGAAGAGTAGGTCGGCGTGAGTGCTTGCCGCCATCAGTATGGTGATGAAGTCCTCCTCCTTGGTGTCGAGGTCCACCACGCCCACTCCCCCGCGCTTCTGGCGCTTGTACTCATCGGGCCGGGTGCGCTTAATATAGCCTCCGCGAGTGAGCACAAGCACGCTCTCTTCGTCAGGTATCATATCCTCCACGCTAATTTCTTTGGCTCCGCCCTTCACAACCTTGGTGCGTCGGTCATCACCAAATTTCTCCATAATCTCGTTAAACTCCTTCTTGATGATGGCGAGCATCTTGGCAGTACTCTTCAAAATTCCTTCAAGCTCATCAATAAGTGCGAGGACCGCGGCTAGTTCGTCCTCAATCTTTTTACGTTCCAAACCAGCAAGTTTTGAAAGTTTCATCTCAAGGATGGCATTGGCCTGGAGTTCACTAAACTTGAAACGCTTCATCAAGTTCTCGCGAGCAATCGGCACGTCTTTACTCTGCTTGATTATCTTTATTACTTCATCAATGTGGTCGAGCGCTTTCTTCAAACCTTCCAAGATATGCGCGCGCTCTTGCGCTTTGCGAAGGTCAAACTGGGTGCGGCGTTTGACCACAATTTTGCGATGCTTGATAAACTCTTCTAAAATGCGCTTGAGCGAGAGCGTCTCGGGCACACCATCTACAAGGGCGAGCATATTGTAGTGGAATGTGGTCTCAAGGTCAGTGTGTTTGTAGATGGCGTTTAGCACCTTCTGCGGGTAGGCGCCACTCTTAAGGTCGATGGCTATGCGCGTGTCGGCAAGGGTAGTTGATTCGTCACGGATGTCCTTAACTCCCTCAACCTTCTTGTCGTGCACAAGGTCAGCAATCTTAATGATAAGCTCGGCCTTGTTGACCTTGTATGGTATGGAGGTAATGATGATTTGGCTCTGCCCCGATTTGAGTTCCACAATCTCGGCCTCGCCCCGCGCCATCACACCCCCACGACCAGTTGAGTAGGCGTGGGCAATATCCTTCTTATTAAATATGATGCCACCTGTGGGGTAATCCGGGCCTTGCACAAACCCGAGCAAGTCTTCGTTGGTGGCGTCGGCATTGTTTGCCAAATGTATGAGAGCCTGCATCACCTCGCGCAGGTTGTGCGGCGGAATAGCGGTGGCCATACCCACGGCGATACCGAGTGTGCCATTGAGGAGAAGCGTGGGTACAGCGCTAGGCAGCACAGTCGGCTCGGTGCGCGTGGCATCGTAGTTGGGCACTAAATCCACGGTCTCCTTCTCAAGGTCGCGCAGAAGCTCGCCTGCGATTGCTGCGAGCTTTGCCTCGGTGTAGCGCTGGGCCGCGGGTGGATCACCGTCGATGGAACCGAAGTTGCCTTGACCAAGCACTAGTGGATAGCGAGTGGAGAAATCTTGAGCCAGTTTAGTGAGAGCATCATAGGCCGCGATGTCACCGTGAGGGTGGTACTTACCAAGCACATCGCCCACCACCAAAGCCGATTTGCGGAAACGCGCGGAGTAGTTAAGTCCGAGTTGATGCATGGAAAAGAGGATGCGTCGGTGCACTGGCTTAAGACCATCGCGCACATCAGGCAGGGCCCGCGCCACAATCACGCTCATGGCGTAAGTAATGTAAGAGGCCTTCATCTCGGCAGAGAGCTCAACTGGTATCACCGAACCAGTTGTCACGCCCTTTATTTCTTCCCCCTCCTCTTTTTTATCTTTCTTCATTTAATTTGTACCATTTGGTGCCTGATATTCTACCTTGCCGCTAAACAAATTCTTAAAAACTTCGAACGGCGAAGGTCCGGCTGTCTGATTCTCCTTTGATACGCTCGAGCTTATGTTGCCTATCAAACTGTTGGCCCAGACACTGGCGATAACAAGCGTGAGCACAATCGCACTCCAAAATGAAATCGCGTGTCGCACCGGCTCGGGCTTGGCACGAAGCTTTTCTAAAAACTCAAACATACTACTTCGCCGTCCTTACCTTCTAAATCCTTTTTCTTAAGCAAGAGCTTGTCTTGCATATTCTCCTTCTCGCCCATTTCTTTAAGAAACTTATGCAAATCACTTTTGTCTTTGTACATCGGCACCACTATTTTTGGCGCCAAGGCACTAGCGAGCTTGGGGGCGTCCGTGGGTACGAATAATACGTCTATTTCGCCAATCGCCTCCTTTGTTTCAGCGTTCAAACTATCATCCACCAAGGCTCCAAGGTGGCAAAGCCTGATGTCATCAAAGAGCACAGAATATATTGTATTGATTTTACCTCCAACCCCAGTACTCCCGATACCCTTCACAAAAGTGCCGTCCACTTCGTATTCGCCCGGACCGTATATATCAAAACCATCGCGCCCACCAATGCGCAACTTACCATCGGCAAAGCTAATGGAGCTCTCGCCT
>DATDSR010000034.1:0-8747 GCA_036517855.1 Minisyncoccota bacterium
AGGTAACGAGACCACTCTCTTTGGAGGCGCTACCTTAGCCGCCCTCAAGAAGTTCCAAGTTAAGTGGGGCATAGTTTCTGAAGGTAATGCCGCCACTACAGGCTTTGGCGCAACAGGGCCAATGACGAGGGCGAAATTGAACTCTATCTAGCGAGGTGGGCAAAACTAGCTAATTTGCTACAATGAAGGGGATGAAGCAATATTTGCTTGGCATCCCCTTTGTTGTTTCCGTCGTTTTTCTTGTTGTTTGTTCGGCCCCAACTGTGAGTGGTGCCGCGACTGCTAGTATTACCCAAATTGCTTTTACCACTGACACGCAGAGTGTGGAACCTGGGGTGCTCTCGGGTGTAATTACCATCCAAACGCAAAATGCCAGTGGTGTTTGTGAGAAGCCCGACGAAACCGTGTATCTTGAGTTTACCTCCAGCTCGGCCTCAGGCCAGTTCTTCACCACAAGTGGGGGAGATTTGGACAAATATATCTCGAAAAACACTTGTAACCGCAACTTTACTTACAAAGATGTCACAACCGGGTTATTTACCATCACAGTTAAGGCAGTCGGCAAAAACTGGCAAGCCTCCCAGCAAATCGCAGTAGATACTGGTGGCTCAACTGGTGGCTCGGCAAGTACAACCACTAGTTCAGTGGCAACTGGGGCAAGTGGTGGTAGTGGTGTGACGGAAACAGTGGTACGACCCCAATTGCTTGGGGGCGTAAAACTGCATGTGCCGAAACAAGTGAGCGTGCACTCACCTAACTACTACTGGGCTGAGACTGAACGATTTGAGGCAGTGCCCGATATGTTTTGGAACTTTGGGGATGGAGTGAGTTTGTCGGGTACTGGCGCCTGGCATACTTATGAGCACACAGGTCGCTATATCCTCTCTGCTCGTGCGCCATCGGCTGGGGCACAAGCTGTGGCAAGGAGCGTGGTTGAAGTGACCGAGCCTAGGCTACTTATAGCGAGTGCCGAGGCTGGTATGAGTGGCTTTGTGGAACTTAGTAATCCAAGCGCTGTTGATTTAGACATAGGGGGCTACGAGCTTGTCTCTGGGAGGAGAAGTTTCAGAATTCCTGAGAGTACATTTGTGGTAGGTGATGGTTCGGCGTTCATCAATAACCGTGTTTCTGGTTTGGACATAGCAGATGGCGTCGTTACTTTAAATGCTCAAGATGGCACAAGGCTGGCCGGCTTTTCGCTTGTTCCCACCCAAGCGCCACTAGTTGCTACCCAAGGGACAGTCCTTGGCACAAGTACCATAGATGTGACTACGATGCAAAAGAGCCTGACCCAAATGCGTGCTATGCTTATGAGTATGAAGACCGCCCCCACCTTCGCATCTCCGCTACCACTACGAGCTTCGGCGGATAAGCAAGCGACGACAACCCTGTCTGCAACTACGGACTTTGTCAGGAGTACCAGCTCGAGTGTGGTGGTGGTGAGTCGCAAGGTCGGTTTATTCGCCCGCTTGCTTAGTATATTTAGATAAATATGAAATATTTTGACGAAACTTTTTGGAAGATGACCTTCGGCTTCCTCGGCATTATTTTGGTGGCCGTAGTAATCATTATTGCAATTTCAGGCAACGTCTGATAGATTAGTTACAAGCCGTGAAGATAGTAGGCGACCATAAGACCTACTGAACGTGCCTGCCTGCCGGCAGGCAGGTCGAACGGTCTAACAAGCCGTTATTTTTATTCCCCAAATGCCAAAAACACGAAAGCAGAAGGAGGAGACAGTAGCCAAACTTAAAGAGGCAACTAAAGGTGCCGCGAGCGTCGTCTTCGTCGGCTTCGACCGGCTTAAGGTTTCGGACGAGCGCCAGTTGCGCAAGAGTTTGCGCGAGGCCGGCGTATCGTATGCCGTGAGTAAGAAGACGTTGATGAAGCTCGCTGTCAAAGATATGACCGAGCTACCAGGGCAGGTGGCCCTTGCTTGGGGCGCAGATGCTATCGCTCCCGCAAAGGGCATAGCCCAGTTCGCCAAAAAGCACGAAGGTATGATGAGTATCTTGGGCGGTATCTTTGAGGGCAAGTTGATGGACGCTGTGGCAATGCAAGCCATCGCCGCCATCCCAACCCGCATAGAGCTCTTGAGTATGCTCGCTAACGTACTTAACGCGCCCATCAGAGGTTTGGCCATTGCATTATCAGAAGTAGCCAAGGCTAAATGAGCAATTATTAAATGTGCAATTTGCAAACAATGAACGAAATGAATTAATTTCGAAATTGAATCATTAAATCATTGTTTGCAAATTGCAAATTCTAACATTAAAAACATTATGGAAGACATACTAACAAAGATTGACAAAATGAGCGTTCTCGAACTCAACGAGCTTGTTAAGGCCATCGAAGAGAAGTTCGGTGTGAGCGCTCAAGCCGCGGTCGCTGGTCCCGCCTCCGCAGGCTCCGGCGAGGCAACGGAGGAGAAGACCGCTTTCAACGTGCAACTAGTTTCAGCCGGTGCCAACAAGATTGCCATCATCAAGGTGATAAAGGAAGTCTTGGCTCTAGGCTTGAAGGAGGCCAAAGATATGGTTGACGCCGCCCCCTCAATGGTCAAAGAAGGCATGAAGAAGGAGGAAGCCGAAGCCCTCAAGAAGAAAATCGAAGAGGCCGGAGGTAAAGTCGAGTTGAAGTAAGTACCACCCCCCTTGCCCCCTCCTACTGTAGGAGGGGGTTGTGGGGAGGTATAATACAAGGATGGATGTTTTAGATAAATTGCTCGGGGGTGCTTCACGGGTGCGACTTTTGCGCCTATTTTTGCTGAATCCGGACACTAGTTTTGAGGCTAAGGATGTGAGTCGGCGGATAAAGGTTAAGCCTGCTTTTGTGCGCAAGGAGCTTGGCACGCTTGCTTTGGCCAAGTTTATAAAAAAGGGTGCTAAGGGTTACAAATTATCTCGCTCGTTCGAGTTCCTGGCGCCCCTTAGGAGTCTCTTGCTTACTTCGGACCCATTTAAAGATGAAGAAATCGTGCGCCGTTTTAAGAGTGGGGGCAATATGAAGGTGGTGGCCGTGGCAGGGGTGTTTACTCAAAGCTCCGACTCGCGGGTGGACATTTTACTAGTGGGGGACAGGCTCAAGCGCTCCACGATTGAGAAGGCCCTCAAAGATATGGAAGCCGAGGTGGGCAAAGAGCTCTCCTACGCCCTCTTCGACACCCCCGAGTTCAAATATCGCATGGAAGTCTTCGACAAATTCATCAGAGATATCTTAGATTATCCCCACAGGGTGCTTCTGGATAAGATCGGGATATAGCCCCACTTCGCCAAGGCTTCGCGGGGCACACCGTCGCTCTGCGACGGTGTGGATAACAAAAAGGGCTCTAAATGGGGTGAGTGGTATAATACAGGCACATTATTAAGCCAATTTATTAGTACTAATTTAACTATGTATAACAATAATCTCGTGGATGTAGTGGGCGGCTCACTCTCTGGAGTATGGGGAGGGGTTACCGCTTTCATCCCTAAGTTTGTGGTTGCTCTCATAATCTTCATCATTGGTTGGATTGTGGGCACCATTTTGGGCCGTGTAGTTGCCCAATTCATCCGAGCCATCAAACTCGACCAAATGCTCAAGAGCGTTGGCACCGAGGACGTGATGGACAAGGCTGGCTTTAAGCTCGACACAGGCGCCTTCTTCGGCACCTTGGTGAAGTGGTTCTTTGTAGTCGTCTTCCTCGTGGCGGCGGTTAACGTGCTTGGTCTTGACCAGGTCAACATCTTCCTCCAGACTGTGGTGCTTGGCTTCTTGCCTAACGTCATCGTAGCCGCCATTATCTTGGTGGTCGGTGCTTTGGTTGCTCACACTATCCAGCGACTTGTTGTTGGTGGCGCAAAGGCAGCTATGGTGCCTTCAGCTAACTTCGCTGGCGGTATCGCCAAGTGGGCTGTGTGGATTTTCGCAATCCTCGCCGCTTTGGCACAACTCGGCATCGCTGGAGCTTTCGCCCAGACCCTCTTCACAGGTTTGGTAGCCATGCTCGCGATTGCTGGTGGCCTAGCCTTCGGCCTTGGTGGCAAAGAAGCTGCCGCTCATTACCTCGAAGGTCTTCGCAAGGATATTAACTAGTCCCACCCAAGATTTCGGTTTCAGGAAACCCGGCTTCCACTTGGAAACCGGGTTTCCAAGTTTTACTACACCCCACCAAAAATGCGACCGCATAAATAGTAAGATGTCTAAATTAATGAAAGAGAAAACGACCCTGCCCGTGAAGGCAAGGCCGTTAGACTAGACCTCCGAGGTCTAGTCTGAGAGAGTGGTGGGCCGGTACTTCTCCCACTCGGCACCGAAGTCGCGGTAGCTCGCGAGTGCTTCTCGCCACCACTGTCGTACGCCGTCGCTTGTGTACTTGCCCGTACCCACCGTGACACCGTCCACAAGCTCGACGACGAAACCGTAATTTACCAAGTTTCGCGCGATACATGTTGTCGTTTCGCTGTCGAGCTCGTAGCACTTTCTCTGAGTCAACCTCTCAAACAATGTCACCAGCTTTTCTGGCACTTTGCCGTTTACCTTAGGCACAGTCGCGGGCTTGTAGCTCTTGCCCCACTGTGCCGCCTCGCTCGCAAACTCGTGGTGAAGCGCATCAATGCGCTCTTCGGGTGTCCGGTGTGCGCCCGGTGTGCGAGTGACACGCAGGAGAAAAAGCGCAACTTGGAAAGCGACGTCTCTGCTCTCCGCTATCCCCAACTCCTGGGAAAGGAATTTTCCGAGGTCGAAGTAGTCGTCATGTTCGAGCTCCAGATTCAGGAGCACGCCTTCGACGATCGCCGCTTCCGGCTCACCGAACGCACCCGTACGTCCGGCCTGCATAAGAGCTTCGCTCACATTACCCTCACCCTCGTGTTTGCGTAGTGTGTCGAAAAACCCTATGACATTTTGTGGCTTGATAGGTTCAATCTTGGGCATGGTTTGTGTGCCCCCTTTCTGCCCACAAACTAGCACAAAGAAAAAAGTTATGCTAGCCAGCCCGAAGGGTTACCCTTCGGGCGGCATAAAACTGTCCTTCCCATTTTTGCTATAATAAAATCTATGATTGAAGGTAAATCTAGGAATGAAAAGGAACAGCGATGGGCCACGGTCTTAAGTGAGATTGATACATGGATAGACAACAGAGGGAAAGGTGTTGATCCAGGGATAAAAGAAACATTAGCAGGACTAAGGGTTTTTGAAATTGGGACGGCCGCTTCCTGCGAAGGACATTTGGAAGGCCCAAACGGAGGGCCTTGGATTGATATAGAAGCTAAGGAGGCACAACGTCTCTACAACGAGCTCATAAAACCCATTCATAATAAACGGTGGAAGGAGGGCAAGGTCGTGCGAAGAGAGCCGTTTACACCCGAAGAACGCAAGTTGCTTGATGAAGTGAAAGAAAAATCTTTGATCCTTAATCTTGAGAAAAGGAAGAAGCTGGTACCAGTACTCGAGGAATTTAATGCAGGTCGAAGTACTCCGTATATGTATAGGTTAGAAATTAACAGAAGAGGTGATGGTAGCAGTAGAATCGAGAGTGCTGGCGTTGAATATGCTGTGATTGCTGACAAAATGGAGCGCCAAGCTTACTTGCTAGCCTTTCAAAAAGAGATGGGGGAGTTTGCCAATTTCCTCAAGGCTAAATACCTTAGTTAGAACCTTAGCCGATATATCCAATCGTGGGGGCCACAGGTTAGGAAGATTGCTTTGTCGCCCTCGAGCTTTAAGGCGATGCGGTATTTGCGATCAATGCGAATCGTCCAAATCTCCTTGCCTTTTGGCTCTATCTTTTCAGTATTTAAAGATGGATGAAAGGGGTTGTGCTTAAACAGACGTTCCTGTTTTTCCGCCTTTTTCTGTAACGCTACTGACAGTTCAGCGTATCGCATCTTAAACTCTCTGGCGTATATGACCTCCATTCCGTATTTGTTTATTTGCGCAAATCTCGCAAGGATCGTAGTTTGTACACACGGCCAGCTTTCACGTCTCGCTCCGCCCGCTCCAAACTATCCAAAAAGTCAGGATTGTACATACCAAACATAGAGGCAAGTTTTTCAAGACGATTTGCATCCATTTCCACAACGAATTTGCCTTTTCTTACGGATGGTTTAATTGTGATAGCCATAGTATTCATTCGCGTATCATACCAGACGTAGCAACTTGTAGCAAGTGACAAAAAAGTGAACGGCTCCAACTGCGTGTGCAGAAGGAGCCGTCGTGCGGAAGCTAAGCTTATGCGAGTTATTGCTCCAGCAGCTTGCGGATACGGAGCATTGCTTCTTTGCTACTCTTGCTGTCCTTCTTGTGGCGCTCCAGTGTTTCCTTTGACCAAGAAAAACGGGATGCATCCTTACCGGAGCGACCCTCTTGTGCTCTGTACGCCCCGAATTCTCTGATGGCTCGGAGCAGTCTGTTTAGAGCCCTTTTGTCCATTAGCCCAGCCCTCCTTCTTGGCCAAAACTAGCATATCCACAGGGGGTTGACAATGAAAATGGGTTCTATATAATGGCCAGTAATGTTACAAGTGATTAATCCTAACGCGCGGCTGACGTAGGTCTAATTCATTTTGGACCCCACGAGGCCCCGCTTAGCGGGGATTTTTTATCTATAACATTCGAGCGAACTTTGAAAATTTAATCCCGTCGTATGAGATTAGTATCCCAATTGGGGTCTTTTCAGCTCATACAGATGGATGGGTAAATGTAACAAAGATAATAGTGGTGTGCGGATTTCCTAATAAGAAATCTACATTAAGAGCATACGGTGGATGCCTAGACTCGTAAGAGGCGATGAAGGACGTAGCAAAGCTGCGATAAGCTTCGGGGAGGTGCCAAGCAACCTTTGATCCGGAGATCTCCGAATGAGGAAACTCATCCCGTGAAGAACGGGATATCTTTATCCGCAAGGGTAGAGAAGCGAACCCAGGGAAGTGAAACATCTCAGTACCTGGAGGAAAATAAACTAAATAGTATTCCCCTAGTAGCGGCGAGCGAAAAGGGAGAAGCCCAGAGCGCATCCCGACGTAAGTCGGGACGCGCAGTCGTAAGGCTCACTTACTTTAATGTAACAAAGTTAACAATCACGTCTGTAGCCGAGTGCGTTGGAAAGCGCAATCACAGAGGGTAACAATCCCGTAGGCGAAACAGGCGAGACTTTGGTGAGTACCTTGAGTACCTCGGGACATGACTGGCCTGAGGGAATCCGCCGGAACTAACCGGCAAGGCTAAATACTCTACGAGATCGATAGTGTACTAGTACCGTGAGGGAAAGGTGAAAAGTAGTCCGGTGAGGACGCTGAAATAATACCTGAAACTGTATGCTTACAAGGAGTCGGAGCCCGCAAGGGTGACGGCGTGCCTATTGAAGAATGAGCCAACGAGTTTATCCAGTCTCTAGTCTAAGGAGCGAACCTCCGCAGGCATAGCGAAAGCGAGTGTGAATAGCGCGAAAAATTATAGAGATTGGATAAGACCCGAAGCCAGGCGAGCTTGCCATGTCCAGGGTGAACTAAGACGAAAGTCTTAGGGAGGCCCGAACCGGTTAGTTGTGCAAAACTTTCGGATGAGGTGTGGTAAGAAGTGAAAAGCTAATCGAGCCTGGTAATAGCTGGTTCTCTCCGAAATCGCTTTTGGGCGAGCGTCATATGTTTCCGCAGGGGGTAGAGCACTGGAAGGTCTCGACAGGGAGAAATCTCGCGAGACCTATCAAACTCCGAATACCGGCGGTTAAGTATGGCAGTTAGACTCCGGGGGCTAAGCTCCGGTGGTCAAAAGGGAAACAGCCCAGATCCCAATTTAAGGTCCCTAAATATAAGCTCAGTGCAAGGCGAGGAGGTGATCTCTCACATACAATGAGGATGTTGGCTTAGAAGCAGCCATCATTTAAAGATAGCGTAACAGCTCACTCATCGAGAGACATCGCGCCGCAGATAATCGGGGCTCAAGCTTATTACCGAAGATGGGAACTCATCCCCGCTTTAGCGGGGTTGATTGGTAGGAGAGTGTTCGCATCCGCGATGAAGTGGCAGCTGTGAGGCGCCGTGGAGCGTTGCGAAGTAAAAATGTTGGCACAAGTAACCACAAGGCCGGTGAAATCCCGGCCCGTCGAAAGATCAAGGTTTCCTTCGCGACGACAATCGGCGAAGGGTTAGTCGGGCCTAAGGCGATGGCGAAAGCCGCAGCTAATGGACACACGGTTAATATTCCGTGACTCTTGTATTGTTGATGGGGTGACGAAGGGTTGTATGCAGAGCGTATTATTGGATTTACGTTCAGTGTATGAGAGTGTCTGCTATGTAAATCAGGCAGAGGCCGCAAGGCACACTCAAGTATGATGGGGAAGTCCCGCCACGGCGGGACGAACTCTGCAAAGCACGCTTTCAAGAAAAACCTCTAGATCCGCTGAAAGGCGGAATCAATATAGGAACCGTACCGCAAACCAACTCCGGTGATCAGGGCGAGTAGCCCAAGACGAACGAGTGAGAGGTCCTCAAGGAACTCGGCAAAAAAGCGGCTGTAACTTCGGGATAAAGCCTCCCCATTGGCGCAAGCTTATGGGGCGCAGTGAAAGTCTCTCTGGCAACTGTTTACTAAAAACACAGCTCCCTGCAAACTCGCAAGAGGAAGTATAGGGGGTGACACCTGACCGATGCCGTAAGGTTAAATATGGCTGGTGCACGGATCTTTATTGATGTGTGTGCTGGCTATATAAGCCCCGGTGAATGTCGGCGATAACTATGGAGATCGTAGTTACAAAATCTGGCCATATGC
>DATDSR010000035.1:0-22021 GCA_036517855.1 Minisyncoccota bacterium
ACTTTGTTCCTTACAAATCCCGCTCCAATCATCCAGTCAGGTAAATTGAGTGACTCAGCAACCCTAAGCACGCCCATCATCCACCTATCGCGCTCTATTAAATTGAGAACATCCTGCTCTGTCATACATCGATAATAGCTCCGCGGGTAGGATTCGAACCTACAACCTTCACCTTAACAGGGTGCCGCACTACCATTGTGCTACCGCGGAATTATATTGTTTGCCCTTATATAACGACGACCAGAAGTAGTTTTAAGATACTTCTCTCGTGCGCGGGCATCTCGCATATTAGCAAATTCTTCTTTATATACCAATATCCATGGCTTATAGCGTTTTGTGAACGTCCCGTAGCCAGAATTATGCTCTTTTAGCCTCCTGTCTAAATCATCGGTACTCCCTACATATGTCTTGGGTAATTGAGGCTCTTTAGTATATACAGGTAACCCATTTTTGTGCTACCAGCCTCGACTAGATTGCCGAGTCTAGGCGGGCCGCGGAATGTGTGCGCATTTTAATGCTAGAATGGGTAAAAGTCCAGTCTAAAATGAAGGATAAACGCACATATGCGGACCGACGGGAGGAGCTTAAAGTAGCTGTGGCTAAACGGCGGCGCAAGATTAAGCAGTTGGCTATTCTTTATAAGGGCGGGAGGTGCCAGGTTTGCGGGTACTCGAAGTATCAAGGGGCACTAGATCTGCACCACATTGGACGGGACAAGAAAGATTTCGGGATTGCTGACAGAGGCCACTCGCGCTCGTGGGTAAGAGTTAAAACCGAACTCAAAAAATGCGTGCTTGTGTGCGCCAACTGCCACAGAGAAGTAGAGGCGGGTGTAATAAAGATACCGACGCACAAGTATAAAATCGGAAACGAGTCGGTCGTGGCGAAGCTGATTAAACCGAGAAGCAAGATAGCTCTGTAATGTCCGGCAGCAAGCAACGGCTTAGATGGTAGTTACAAATTAATCACTTGCTTCATGCTTACTACAATCGCAATTATCTTGGTAGTGCTTTGGCTCTTGGGCCTCGTGACCTCATACACCATCGGCGGGTTCATCCACATTCTACTTGTGGTGGCCATTATCATGGTTTTGATAAGACTCATCCGGGGCGAAAACCCGTTGAAGTAAGTCGAGGTTGTGCTAGGATTGGGGCAGGGAGGTCACATGACTGAAGAAGGTCAAACAGCGTTGGCAAAGGAAGAAGTAGCAAAACGGCGCCAGACAATTTTGCGGGCGCATTTGCAAGAGATTGCGGAGGATTTCGCAACCATCTGCAATCTACCACCTGATAAGAACGCGGGGTGGAATTGGCAACCCGTCCTCGACACTCTTACCCTGAGTAAGCTGTGGGGCACAAACGCAGCAGAGACAGTGAGGCGCGCAACCAACTGTCTGCGAGATGTCAAGCGCTTTTGGGAGAGGGAGCGGGGCGGTAGCGACCGCGGACTGCCACTCTTCAAACTGATTATGAAGGTTGTGCGACACCTCGAAATTGACGGCTTCACTGAGTTCGTTGGGGTGCTGGCCATAAACACGCCAGAGCACGAACGCGCTGTGGACCTCGACCAGTTCCCCCGCGAAGAGTTCGTCCCATGACCGCCCGTAAGGATAGCCTTACGGGCCTCTGTTTTATGTAAGACAAACTAAAGTGAAGCTATTCGCCTTTCCCGCTCGGGCTATTTTGTTCCAGGCTTGTGCCAGCAGGGCCACCTGGGACCCCGCCAACTTGTACTTTTACATCACCTTCCGCATCACCACCAACTCTCTGCGTCTCTACAGGAATGGGTACAATTACTCCATTAACTTTTATGCCACCACCTACATCGATATCAAGTTTGGCTTTGGTGTCAATTCTGAAGTCCTTCTTTACCTCGCCATTTGCGTTCATGCCGAAGGTGGAGTCGTCGTCTACGGTGCCGTCTTTAACAGTCACCACATCGCCACCAACTTGAATATCAGCGTTACTGCGAACCTCTACTTTAACCACCGGAGCAAAGATATATTGACCAGTGCCAGTAACGTGGAGTGAAGCGTCAGCTAAGAAGTCCATATTCACGCTCGAGCTGGCACCGCCCGTGACTACCACGTTGCTCATAAACTTGAACTCGCCACTCGGTACTTTGGCTGTGTTGACCTTGCCATCTTCAGTGGTCACTGTTACAGAACCAACCGTTACTCGCACCTGGTCATAGGTACCAGCCTTAACATCGACTGAAGCAGCAAGTTGCGATGTTCCACTTGCCTTCAAAGTTAGGAGACTGAACTTGTTCACGTCGCTTGAAGCAGTTACCCATCCATCTGTGGCGCTGTGCAACTCAACCTTGCTCACTGTCATATCAATGGCGGTGACGTTGCCCATATTAGCGGCCGCATCAGTGATTGAGAAAACTACTTTGCCTGTGGCTGTAGTGTTATCGGTCACAGCTGGCGGTGGGTTGGTGTCTACGCTTTGCGAACGGCCGTAGATCAACCAAGCTCCTAATGCCAAAACCACCACAACCAAAACCACAATCCACGTATTACCTTTGTTTGTCTTCATTTGATTTTCTAAAATTACTATTAATCTTACTGCTATAATATACCGCATGGGTAAGCAAGGTCAACTTGAGCGACTTATGCAAGAGATACTTGCCGACAAGGGCCTGCCACTACAACCAGCCAACCTTGTATTTGGTGAGGGCAATATTGACTGCAAAGTTATGTTTATCGGCGAGGCGCCAGGGGCGGAGGAAGACAGGCTGGTCCGCCCCTTCGTTGGCCGCTCGGGCAAATTGCTCGACAAAATGATTGAGTCACTCGGGTGGAAGCGCGAAGATGTGTACATATCTAATATAGTCAAACGCCGCCCACCAGATAACCGCGATCCTAGCCCCGAAGAAATTGAAGCCTACAAACCCTACCTCGCCCGCCAAATCGAAATCATTAATCCGCCGGTCATCGCCACCCTAGGCCGTTTCTCAATGAACTACTTCCTGCCAACAGCCAAGATCACCCGCGACCAAGGCAAGGCCGTGCCTTGGATGGGTAGGCTCATCTTCCCCCTCTTCCACCCCGCAGCCGTCCTCCGCGGCACCGTACCAGTGGCAATTTACGAAGAGAGTTTTAAGAGCCTGAAGCGGGCCTGCCTGCGCAGGCAGGTTGTGCATAACCCTAGGGATGAATTCGGACCATTTTGATATAATTACGCCAATCAAGGTCGAGGTCTAACATAACAAATTATATTATGCACAAAGTATCATTTATTCTACTAGTTATCGGCGGTCTCAACTGGCTTGTACTAGCAATCTTCAGTTGGGACATCGGCATGCTCTTCGGAGGGCAGGGCGCCACAATCTCCAAGTTGATTTACATCTTGGTAGGTTTGGCCGCTCTCTATGAGATATTCACCCACAAATCGCAGTGCAAAGCTTGTGACAAGGGTATGGCCCCTGCAACAAAGACAGGTATGTAATCAGCAGAGCTCTGTACGCAAAACGCAAACGTCTCGCTTACAGCAATGTGGCGGGATTTTTGCTATGCTCAAGTAGTGAAGGATGAACCTAAAGAATATTCGGATGGCTGGACGCAGTTTCTTGGCTGTAAAATTGATTTATCGAAGCGACCACTCATCCCCAGACCTGAAACTGAATTTTGGGTCGAGAAAGCAGTAGCCTGTATCAAAGGCCAGGCCTCCGGACTTACCCGAGGCCTGGCCTTGGGACCCTCTGTCCTCGATCTATTCACCGGTTCTGGTTGTATCGGCATTGCGGTTGCCACACAATGCCCTACCGCCGAGGTCACCCTTGCTGATATAAAAAATTTGATCAGCACTCCCCTGCCCAAGAATTCAAAATTTGTTCAATCAGATTTATTTTCAAAACTAGCGGGTAAATTCGACTTCATCTTGGCAAACCCACCTTATGTACCAACTGTCGGCCCCACTTCGCGCGATGCGCTTCGCGGGGCTAGCATAATGGACCACGAACCGAAAGAGGCACTCTATGCTGGCAAAGACGGTCTCGATGTTATCAAAAAATTCCTCGAGCAAGCCCCGTCTCATCTAAACAAAGGCGGCCAAATTTGGATGGAGTTTGGAAGTGAACAGAAAGAGGAAATAACAAACCTCCTGCGCGAGTTCAATTACTACCAAGGCTTTGCCTGCACCTTCCATCGTGACCAACACGACCGCTGGCGCTACCTAGTGGCCACAAACTAAAAGCTCCTGCCCCCACCATGCGGCGGAAACAGGAGCTCTGGTTCGGAGGTTCAGCGGAGCACGAGGATCGTCATGAACGCGTTCCAACAGAAGCTCGCAATAGGAAAGAAGCGCTCTTTGATGCTCCACTCCTTTGTAGCAAACCCAGTGAGAACACAGGAGAGGGCGACGATCGCCCAGAGCCACCAACTGGCAGGTTGCGGGTTCAGGTACTCGTGATGAGCCTCCGGGACACCCGCGATGGTCATGGCGATGGTCAGGGCAACGATTGCCCACTTGGGTCCGACGGACCTCCAGACCACAACCGAGGCTAGGACGCCTACAGCGCAGAGAGTCTCAACCGTGCCCCAAACCCACACCCCCCTCCGGAGCAAGACTACTGCTGTAGTGGTCGCACCCAGAGTGTACCCGGCTGGCAGGAGCCAAGCACCCTTACTACCAGCTGCTATGGAACTCAGTAGCAAAAGCACGTCCAGGATGGCCCACATGATCCAGGTGACCACATTCTGCTCGACGTTGCTTGACAGCAGAGAGAGCCCGAAGGCGATGATGGTCAGCGAGGCCATCAGCCCGCCTACAGTAGCAAGTGACTTACGAGACATCTGGCCTCCTTGGCCGATGCGGTTCGACTTGGAACCTATGTTGAACTTCCGAATGGGAATGAACTGCGAAAAAACTGGCCGTAGTTTAGCACCTTAACTTGACAAAGTCAAGGCTTTGTATCTCCCCCAAACCCCCTCCCAACCCAAGAGGGGGTGGCAAAGCCGGGGGCGATAATGTGTTAGAATACACCCATGCTTGTAACCATCGCTCAAACTCTGATACCGGCGGGGGTTGTGCTCGGTCAGATTGGGATTGTTATCCTTTTGCTGGCTTTGATTTTTGACAGTAATGGGTGGCTGGTGCAGTGGGTGGGCAAACACGCGATTTGGTTGGCAACACTCTTTCTACTTGCTGCCGTAGGGGGCTCTCTCTTCTATTCAAACGTCATTGGCTTTGAGCCATGCTATCTGTGCTGGTGGCAACGAATTTTTATCTACCCGCAACTAGTTTTGTTTGTAGTGGCGCTTTGGGAGCAGAGGTCAGACCTCCCACGAGGAGGACTGACCTCGGGGAACGAAGTCTTCGTTTATTCGCTTCCACTATCTATTATCGGCGCGCTTATTGCCGTTTACCAAATCCTTCTCCCCTATCTTGCACAAGCGGGCATTGATTGTGGCTCGTCTGGCCCGGCTTGTACCAAGCTCTATGTGCTTGCCTTCGGCTATGTGACTATCCCCGTGATGTCTCTCACCGCTTTTGCTATAATGATTCTGCTCGCTATTGCAAGTAAAATTAATAGTAAAGCAACGAGCGCCGCGCTTTAATGGACGATTGCGCGGCATGATTTCGACTAAATCACATGCAAAAGAATAACTGGGTACTGTACGGCGGAGCAATCATAGTCATCGCTTTTATTGCACTTATTTGGACTAGTTCAAAGGGTGGGGGTGCAGCCGATCCTCAAATGGACCAGTTTGCTATGTGCCTAAAAGATAAGGGTGCTGTGTTCTATGGCGCCTTTTGGTGTTCGCATTGCGCTGCGCAAAAGGCTCTCTTCGGTAATTCCGTAGATAAGCTCCCTTACGTAGAGTGCTCTACTGCCGACAGCCAAGGGCAACTTCAAATATGTAAAGACAAGGAAATTAAAAGTTACCCTACGTGGGAGTTCCCACCAGTTCTTGGCACTACCGCACCATCACGCTTAACTGGCGAAATCCCCCTTGCTCAACTGGCAGATAAAACTGGTTGCGCTCTGCCGGGTTCGACAGACTCACCGCAAGCAAGCATAAACCCGTGAGGACGGTCCTCACGGGTGATTTGAACGTGGACTAACTAAGGGCCAACCGGGCGGAGCGCGTGATAAGCGGTCCAAAACGAGGTGTCGGTGGCCCACTCATAGGAGGCGGCAGGACTCAAGTTCGAGTCGCTGCATTGGTCCACCTCCGTCTCTCCGTAGAGGAAGGGGTCCTGGCCTTCCCACGACACCTCGATGATAGCCCCGTAACAGCTGCTGCCTGTTACGTAGCGCCCTGACTGAATAGGGTAGCTGGCCGAGATGACGAGTTTCGTGCCCGACACCAGATTGCTTGGGCACACGATGTGCCCGCCACCGTCGAGAACCCTTATCCTCATCTCACGCTCCACAGAGGGGGGCGAGGTCGGATAAACCACACATGGCGCCGAACGCACTGCGCTCCAGAGACGCTGTTGGCCAAGGGCCCGCCTTTCCGCCTCGAATGGGGTAAGCGGACGGTGTCCACATCCCTGCGTGAGCGCTACGAGGACGAGCAAAAGAAAAAATGCTATTCTTGACCACATGGGTCACCTCGCTTTCCGTCCAAAATGGTATCACATAATAATATTAGCGTCAATAGGGCTCGCAATCTTGCTCTGGGCACAGAGGTCGGACCTCCCACTAGGAGGACCGACCTCAGAAAACGTAGTCAAGAAACAGGTAAGCGCTACGCTAGGTACTGTGCCACTTTATCTTGAGGTTGCTGATACAGACACTACTCGCGAGCAAGGCCTATCTGGTCGCACTTCCATGCCGGATGACAATGGGATGCTATTCGTATTTGATGAGCCAGATACACATACCTTCTGGATGAAGGATATGCTTTTTGATTTAGACTTTATTTGGCTAGATGCCAATAAGACAGTGGTAGAGATAACTCCAAATGTAAGTAAAGATAGCTACCCGGAGTTCTACGCCCCGAGCGGGCCAGTCCTATACATGCTTGAACTAAAAGCCGGCACTGCCGCGCGCGAAAACATTCAAATAGGCGACGTCTTTAACTTGCCTTGAGCCACTCGAGAGCTTTATCTTTGTCGATGAAAAATTGCACTCGATCGCCCTTGCCCGAGGCACTCACGATAAAGTTGATGATTGATTTGACGGCACCCGCCACGCCAAAGATAGCTGTGCGCTCTATCTGCTTGTCAGAGAGCGTCGCGGTGTAAATATCGGTCGCACCTTTGTTGGGGATACCCGCGTTGGTAAGGTCTACCAATACGCGAAAGTGTTGCTCGGGATACTTGGTCTTTAGATCTTCGTACCAACTCTTAACAAACTTGGCCATTACCAAATGCTCGTGGTCATCTACACCCGGAGCTTTGAAGGCTAAGGTGACAAGATTTTGAACAGGATCAATAGTAAAAAGCACTTTGCCAGTTTCATCCATGCTAGTATTGTAACGCGAAAGCTACAATATCACCACTGTGCCAACGTATTGTTGGTAGAGATAGGACAAGCCAATTACTACCAACAGCATCAGGAGGCCAGAGAAGACGTGCTTGGCGTGATGCTTCTTAAGCTCGATACCAAGAGAAAGTAGGATGGCAAAGAGAACAAGAGCCACCACAAGCAAGTAAGCTAGGTCAAGTAACATCTTGGGACTTGAGAGAACCTTCTGTGGCAAGGTGGCATATTGAGTAGCACTCTCTACACTAGAGGCTGGAGGCTGGAGGCTGGAGGATTTTGAAACCGCTGGGACGGGCTCGGGTACATCAACGTTGCGCACAGCTACAAATTCGCCGCTTGTGACAACCGGCACAACACGCTCCTCACCCGGCTCGGGCGTTGTGCCGGCTTGAGCGTGGGCCACGGCAGTTAGAGTGGGCGATGGGGTGGGCACCACGATGGGAGCCGGCCTACCAAACATTTGAGCAACGAAAATGGTGGGCTGTCCTTGGTACACCCCTTCGGCAGTGGCAATGCCCACTTCGGTGAAATTTACGTTAAGGATGTTCGCCCTATGTCCAGGAGAATTCATCCAAGCTTGGTTAACAACGGAAGAATCATTAAAGTTGATTGCCAAATTCTCGCCGGCGTAGATAAAGCGATAGCCCGCTTTGGTAAACCAATACCACGGGGTAATGCCCGTGGGCGAGACGTGGGCGAAGTAACCACGCGTGGCCATGTCGTTTGCCTTCTCTTGAGCGGCCTCCTGTAAGGTCTTGTTTATAACAAGTGGCGTTAAATTGTAAATTCCTCGATCCTGGTTAGCCATATCCACAAGCACGCCCGGCAACACAGCGGCTAGGTAATGTGTTCGTGAGAGAACAAACATTTGGGTGAAAGCCAGACCGAAAATGGCGGCCACGAATAAGAATACCGCCGCCATTGCTTCAAGGCGGAAAAAGTGAGGCCTGTAGCCATTTTCATGGTGTGGGATAAAATACTTCTTAAACACACCTGTCATATTGTGTCAATTATAACACGCCCCTAGAAAAAAACAAGCCCCTTGCATGCACAGTCTTTACTCGCTGATAGTTATTTTATCTGATAGAATATGAGCCATGGAACAAGAAAAAAATATGACTGTGCCCGGAGCAATAGTTGCGGCGGGGATAATAATCGCCCTTGCAGTACTTTACACCGGAGGCGGTAAGAATGGAGCACAAAAAGTTGCTGACACTGAGGTAAAGACTGTGACCCAAAAGCAAACAAAAGAAGAATTAGCCGCGAATGTAAAACCCGTTTCAAGTGCTGACCACATCATTGGCAATCCAAATGCGCCGGTTAAAATTATTGAGTTTTCAGACATTCAGTGTCCTTACTGCCAGCAATTCCACCCCACTCTTCTGCAAGCAATGGATGAGTATGGCAAAGCTGGTAAGGTGGCCTGGATCTATCGGCACTTCCCCCTCGTTTCTATCCACCCGCTCGCAATGCCAGCAGCGCTCGCGTCGGAATGCGTCGCCGAACAAGGGGGTAATGATATGTTCTGGGCATACTTAAATAAGCTTTTCGCCGATGGTTTAACGAGCGAACAGCAGATCTCTGACACAGCCAAAGAGCTTGGCGTAGTCAAGAAGCTTGGTGGGCTAGATATGGCAAGCTTCAAAACTTGTTTAGAAACTCAAAAGTATAAAGACGCCGTCGAAGCTGAGATCCAAAATGCCATAGACTCTGGAGTATCTGGTACACCCACAAGCATTGTGCTCGACAAAAATGGCAAGGTTGTAGGAGTCCTAGGTGGCGCAAGCCCTTACGCCCAAGTCAAAGCACTTATAGATGTGGCTCTCACGAAATAAAGCACTTGTTATTGCGCTCCTTGTGGTGGGACTTGCGCTCATCATACGATTTTACAGTTCGGGGGAACCCACACAAAGTTTTGTGGGTAGCAGTAAACCGTTGTTGAGAGAACCTGGCTCCGAACATTCACATATGAGCATTATGCTCGTGGTCAACGGAACATCCGTTAATTTTTACCATGATAAATACGTAGACAAGAGTGAATACGCCCACTTTCACCCAGAGGATATTGGGGGCTACTTCATACACAAGCACGCCAGCGGAGTAACACTGTCGTACTTCCTAGACACCTTGGGCATGAAACTTACTCCCGATTGTCTTACTCTAGAGACGGGGATTGGATACTGCGACGACGGCAAGGCCACCCTCTCGCTTTATATTAATCGTAGACCATACGAGGGCGACATCAGCTTTTACGAATTACGGGATGGTGATAAAATACTCATTAACTACGGCACCTCGACCGCAGTTGAGCTAATGCTTGAAGCCAACGGCATCCCAGATATCCCCGAGGATCTATCTCAACACGGATGATTGACTACGTACCAAAACTACCGGGAGGTTCAGGGTCCTTCTTCGGCAATTTCACACTCCCAGATGCTGTGATTGGGTCAAACGTACTCTGGATTATCTTCCTGTGCTTGTTCGTCGTTTTGGGTATCACTACAATAGTTTTGTTTTACCATTGGATAAAGTATGGCTTTGGAGATAAGAATGTAATCCTCGCCCAGATTCTTTATACCCTTGTCACTTTGGCCGCTTTAGGATCACTAGTGAGTGTAATCCCATAGATATGAATAAACTGCCGCTTGAACCAGGTGAGAAGATAATTATGGTCTGTCGCAGACATTGGCTGGCATACGCCGCCGATACAGTGGTTGTTATTATATTATTCATCCTGCCATATGCCGCATATCGAATGCTTGGCTTGGCCACGAGCATCACTTTAACGGACGGGCTCCAAACACTGGCGACCTTCTTCTACCTAACTTGGTTTCTGCTTTTGTGGGCGTACTTCTTCGTGGCTTGGACAAACGTGTATCTTGATGCCTGGGTGATCACCGACAGGCGCATTGTGGATATCGAGCAGACCGGACTCTTTCACCGATCGGTTTCGGACTTTCGCATTGAGAAGATCCAAAACATTATGGTCAAAGAGGTCGGATTTATCGCGCATTCATTTGGTTATGGCTCCATCATCGTTGAGACAGCCGGCGAACGCATCAAGCTCGAATTCGATCTCCTACCCAACCCCACCAAAGTCCGCGATCTAATCTCTGAATGCCACGACAAATGCCTAGCCCGCCTCTCCACCAACCCCGACTCAAGAGACCTCGCCACCGGCGACTAATCCTGGTAAACAAACCAGCCACTTGGCACAAGTTAGACGCTATAGCGTCTAACTTGTGCTTCTGGTCACTTCCAAAGTTTTAAGGGTTTGGTTATGGATTTGACAGTTTCGTTGGGGCCAAAGATGCCTATGCCAAGGATGTCGAGGTCAGACAGATCAAGCGACGTAACTGTCACTTCAAGCTTGGCATCGTCAATTTCATCAATCATATTTTTGATATAGGCGACGTACAAGAAACCAGATTTTTGCACCTCGGCAAGCAAGCTGTGCAATTTCTCATCAGCACTTAAAACGATAATCGGGTATTGCGAATTACGTGGGAGAGTCACTCCGTCCTTGGTTGTGAAGCTCTCTCCGGTCAATAACTTATCCCCTATCTTATTCCCAAGATAAGCCGCAATGTGGCCAATAGTATTAGTAACCTGCCAAGGCTCAATATCCCTCCGAACCACAATAGATATCCGTTGTGTAAAATCCTGCATAAATTAGACGTGGGCGCTAGTACCCAACCTGCCAGCAATGCTGGAGATTAAGTACGTGCTAACTATAAGAACTAAGGTCGCAAGGAGTAAAGACACACCGAGCTTGGAAACACTCGTGATACGGAACGCTTTTTCCAAAAGTACTATTAAGTAACGAACTAGGACGTACGGGCAAAAGATCAGTATAACAGGCAGCATGTTTGGTCCGTACCAGCCAACATTCCAAGACACTTTTTCAAACGCTAGCAAGAAAAAGTAGAAAACTAAACCACCGGCACACATAAGTAAGGTGAGCATCAACGAATCCCTTCCGCTTCCTACACCCAGCAATGTGCAAGCAATAAAACTCACGACGAAAAGTAGAAGTAGAAAAGAAACTCCATCCTTAACAGTCCTGGGTGCAATTCTTTCTATGACAAGTTTGGACGACCCAACGACTAGTAAGACAACGACCCATGGTAAGGCAAATTGCATAGAGACCTACTGATAGCCGGCGAGGCGTTTGATTTTTTTGTGACTGCGGATTTTTTCGTGGGCTTTGGCTTCAATTTGGCGGATTCTTTCGCGGGTGACGGCGAATTGCTTGCCTACCTCTTCGAGGGTACGGGTGACGCCATCTTTGAGACCGTGACGCAATTCAAGTATCTCACGCTCTTTGGGTGAAAGGTCATTTAATATTTCGCGAATCTGGTCAGCCAAAATGCGCTGTGAGGCGTTATAGTCAGGGGAGGCGATAGTCTGATCAGCGAGGAACTCGCCTAATACGCTCTTGCCGTCATCGTCATCCCCTACCGGCTTCTCAAGTGACACGGTGGACTGATCAATAGCCTCAATGTGATGCACTTTCTCCACATCAATGCCCATCTCGGTAGCTATTTCACTTGGCAGTGGGTCGCGACCGAGGTCTTGCAAGAGGCGGCGCACAACTTGTTTGTACTTGGCAATAGTCTCGACCATATGCACGGGTATGCGGATGGTGCGCGATTGATCGGCGATGGCACGAGTGATAGCCTGCCGAATCCACCAGGTGGCATAAGTCGAGAATTTGTAACCCTTGCTCCAGTCAAATTTCTCTACTGCCTTAAAGAGGCCTATGTTACCCTCTTGAATGAGGTCGAGCAAAGTTAAATCACTTGAGCGACCCATATACTTCTTGGCAATCGACACAACCAGACGCAAGTTAGCTTTGGCAAGCTCGTTCTTAGCCTCTTCGTCCTCAAGGGCGATACGCTTAGCAAACTCCTTTTCTTCGGCGGCAGTAATGAGGCGATACTTGCCAATCTCCTTGAGATACATCTGCACAGAGTCGTAATCTCCAGAAGCTTCATCTTCCAGGCGCCTTTTGGTTGAGCCAGATTCGGGGTGATCCTCCACATCGAGCAAACCACCGCCTTCGAGAACGTCAATGCCCCTCTCTGTCAATTTTTCATAGAGGTGGTCGAGTGAAAGAATATCGTCTTCGATATTCGGAAATTCTTTGAGAATCTCGCCATAGGTTACGAAACCCCGTTTCTTGCCCTTGTCGAGCAAGGCCTCTTTCTTCTTCTCAAAGTTCTTGATTTTCGAAGTGGCGGGTTTGACCTTAACAACCTTAACTGGTTTTACCTTGGCTGGTTTTACAAGCTTCTTTCCCTTCTTTTTAACTTTAGGCTTTTGCTTGGAGACGCGCTTTTTAGTCACTTTCTTTTTAGCCTTTGCAGCTTTCTTCGCCTTCTTCATTTTTGGTTTTGCTTTTTTCATATTTGTTGCTGTTTCTTGCCAAGCTCTTTGCTAATATTTTGACATATTTCGAGGCACCTTGCTATCTCTTTCTTATCACCAGAGAGCTCCGCTTTCCTTAAATCATCCATAGCTCTGGTAAAACGCTCCTTCCATACCTCTTGTGAAAGCCGGGCGAGGAGCGATTCTATTTCACTCTCCAACCCTTCTCCGCTTTCCTTGGCGGCAGGGTAATAACTCTCAGCTTGAAAGACCAAATCCTCGCGCTTCTCCCCTTCAAATATTTTAGTAAAGTGAGCGAACAACTCTTCACCCAAAATCTCTTTGATCTTCGCCCGGGCGTCAAATTTGGCAAAAGCCATTGAGATACCCCACAGGCGTGAGGCCACAAACTCGATATTGCTTGAAACTGCCAAGGCTTTAACTGGCTCCTCATCTCCCTTAGTGAGCGCGGGTAAAGCCTGGTGGGTTTTAGCCCATTTCTTATAGTCATCCCGTGTCGCATCTGCCGACACGCTGAGAATGGTTGAGATTTCCTGGAGGGATGCGTCCTTCTCAATTTCGTTATACATTTCAATGATGCTTGGGTAGAGATACTCGCGCACGGCCTTCTGCAAATCTCCGCCTTTCTTAAAATTACTCTTAATCATAGCAAGAGCATACGTGACATATGGCTGTTCGCTGGCTACCAACTTGGCCCATTTTTTAGGATCAGTTTTGATACAATCAGCCGGGTCAGAGCTTGTGGGCATTGGCACCACCGATACAAAAAGCCCGGCGGCGAGGGCCATACGCACCGAGCGCTCTGATGCTCTAAAACCCGCCTCGTCGCCGTCAAGCACCAGCACCAAGTGCTCAACCATCCGGCGAATTATCTTAATGTGTTCATCTGTCAGTGCCGTACCTGAGACGGCCACTGTATTTTTGGTCCCAACTTGCTGAGCAAGTAGCACATCGAGTTGGCCCTCAACGAGGAGCATCTTGCCCGTTTCGCGGATGGCATACTTTGCCTGGTCTAAGCAATAGAACACACGCGACTTGTTAAAGAGCGATGTCTCTGGGCTATTTATATATTTGCCTGTAGTAGCTTCATCTGGCGAACCAGGCAGGATGCGACCCGAGAAGCCGATAATCCTCCCCGAGTAATCGAAGAAGGGGAACATAATGCGCCCGCGAAAGCGATCATAGAATCCCTTATCCCCTTTTATCAAGAGCCCCGCCTTCTCCCCATCTTGCTCATTAACTCCCCTCTTTTTCAAGTGCTCTGAGAGGTTGCGCCAACCATCTGGGGCAAAGCCCAGGTGAAAGCTCTTAATCGTTTCATTCTCTAACCCGCGTTCAGCAAGATATGTTTGCACTTGTTTGTTTTTGGCAAGCTCCGACTCGTAGAAGTTCTGCGCCTCTTGCAAAGCGACTCGCAAGCGTGATGTGGCCCCAGCGGCCGGGCCGCTCTTAAGCGGCCCGGCCGCTAAATCAACTCCCGCCCTCTCTGCAAGCACTTTAAGCGCCTCGCGAAATTCCACTCCTTCAACTTCTTCCACAAAACTAAACATATCTCCACCCTTGCCACAGCCGAAGCAGTGGTAAGTCTCCCGCCCCGGCGAGACGAAGAAGCTCGGCGTCTTTTCATTGTGGAAGGGGCACCTCGCCTTATAGTTGACCCCGGCCTTCTCAAGCTTCACATACGAACCGACTACGTCAACAATCGAGAGCTTACCCTTGATCTCTTCGACAGGTGATAACATTTATGAGCCTTTAGCGTCTTTATGATGCGTGGACCAGCCGGTACCAGCAGGAATTAAGCGACCAATAATAACGTTCTCCTTCAGACCCTCCAAGCGATCAACGCCACCGCGCAGTGCGGTGCTTGTGAGAATACGCTGTGTGTTCTCGAACGAGGCCGAGGCAAGGAAACTCGATGTGGTCATTGAAACCTCGGAGATGCCGAGTAGCGTGTCTTCGGTGCTTGCCTTCTTGCCACCTTTGCCCGCTTCGCCGCGAGGCGAGCGCTCGGTCAAACCATTCTCGCTAATCAGTTCGTCTTGGCTTACAAGCTCTCCGCGGGCAAAGACCGTATCGCCTGCGTCCTTGATACGTTTACGACAGAACATCTGACGCACGATTATCTCAATGTGTTTACGCGAAATTACCCCTCCTTGCGAAGCGTAAATCTCGTGAATAACTTCAAGGATATGATCCTCAGCCGCAATACGGCCAGCGTTCTCAAAGAGTTCGGAGATATCCACCGGACCATCAGTCATAAGCTGGCCCTTTGTAACCACAGAACCTTTCTTAACCAAGAGCGTACGATTTGGTGGAGCCTCATACTCCTCGGTTTCAACCTTAGATTTGCCACGAGAGGCGGCGTCTATGAGTATGGTGATAATTTGAGCTCTGTCGGCGGTGCGAATGTCTGTAACTTCGCCATCGTTATGGGCGATAACGGCAGGATTTTTGGGAGTGCGCTTCTCGAAAATCTCTTCGACTCGAGGCAAGCCAGTAGTAATATCGCCGGCGTCTGTGGCCACACCTCCTTGGTGGAAGGTACGCATTGTAAGCTGGGTACCTGGTTCACCAATTGCTTGAGCCGCCACCACACCCACAGTCTCACCAATCTCCACAAGTTTGCGACGGGCCAAATCCATTCCATAGCACTGACGACAAATCCCGTTGATAGTTTTGCAAGAGAGCGGAGAACGCACTCGCACTTCCTTAGCGCCAGAGGCATCAATAGCCGCGGCTTCGGGCTTGAAGATGAGTGTGCCCTTCTTAAACTCACCGGCCTTCTCAAGCAAGATGCGGCCGCGGATGTCTGCGGCAAAGTTGGAGTGCACGTGAGCGCTGTCAGGACGGCTGATAGTGCGACCCTCGGTGTCACCACAATCATCCTCACTCACAATGGCACTGTCGGCCACATACACGAGCTTACGAGTGAGATATCCAGCTTTAGCTGTGTTAAGAGCTGTGTCAGTCAAACCCTTGCGCGCTCCGTGAGTTGTAATGAAGTACTCAAGTGGCGAGAGGCCCTCTTTGTAAGATGGGATAACTGGGAAGTTAATTGTCTTGCCCGATGGGCTCGCGATAAGACCCTTCATGCCGGCCATCTGCGATACGTTGCCAATCTTGCCTCTTGCTCCAGAGATAAGCATGTTGGCCACTGAGCCATCAGCCTCGAGGGTGCTTGGCAAGATCTTGTCGAGCTTGTTCTTAGCCTCCTGCCATATAGCGATGGCCATACGATACTTCTCATCCTCAGAGATGTAACCATCGTTAAACTTCTCCTCAAGCACGGCAATCTTTGCGCGTGCTTCGGCAATGAGGGCCCCCTTCTCTTTAGGCACGTGCACGGCGTCGATGCCCCAGGTGATGCCACTCTTCTTGGCGTACCTGAAACCAAACTTCTTGATACTGTCTAGCATCTCAGGCAATCTGGGCAAACCGTAACGTGCAATCAAATCGTCGATGATGTTTGACATACCGCTGTTGGTCACAGGTATGTTGATATAAGGGAAATCATCTGGCAAGAAGCTGTTGAAGAGAAGGCGCCCGACAGAGGTCCTGAAGAGTTTCTCTTCAAACTGCTCGAACTTATCTTTGTGCGTAGGCATCACCAATATCTCGTCACGTACGCCAATCTGACCATAATCGTATGCAGCGATAGCGGCGTTGGGTGAGCCGAAATATTTCATCTCTTTCTCATCTGTTGCCGGTTTGGGGATTTTGGTCATCCAATAACAACCAAGGATAATATCGAGCAATTTAAACTTGGCCAAGACTTCGTTGTTGCCCGGGCCGAGTAAGTTCTTCTCTGAAGCCATAATCTCTTCGGCCTCCTTTTGAGCTGGAGTTGAGAGAGGCAAGTGCACAGCCATCTGGTCACCATCGAAGTCGGCGTTGAAGGCACTGCACACTAGAGGGTGAATCTGGATAGCGTTACCCTCGATGAGTACAGGCTTGAAAGCCTGCACTCCGAGTCGGTGCAATGTCGGCGCGCGGTTAAGGAGCACGCGTTTGTTCTTGATTACGTCTTCAAGTATCTCCCACACTTCGGGGATGCCCTCATCGATGAGCTTACCGGCTCCGCGAATGTTGAAGGCCAATTCTCGTTCTAGAAGTTTTGAGATAACAAACGGACGGAAGAGTTCAAGGGCCATATGCTTGGGCAGACCGCATTGCGAGAGTTTGAGATCCGGACCAACTACAATCACACTTCTTCCTGAATAATCAACTCTTTTACCCAAAAGATTTTGTCTGAAGCGACCGTGCTTGCCCTTAAGATTGTCAGAGAGTGACTTGAGGGGACGACGTTGAGCCTGCGACACCGCCCCAGTTTGCTTGTGGATGGAGTTATCGATAAGGGCATCCACGGCCTCTTGCAAAATGCGCTTCTCATTTCGCAAAATTACATCAGGAGCTTTGAGATCCATCAACTTTTTTAGACGATTGTTGCGGTTGATAACTCGGCGATAGAGGTCGTTGATGTCTGAAGTAGCGTGACGGCCACCATCAAGAGCCACCATCGGACGCAAGGCTGGTGGGATAACGGGGATAACCTTAAGGAACATCCACTCTGGGCGTACTCCTGAGCGACGCAAGGATTTCAAGAGATTCAACTTCTTCTCAAGCCTAGGTCGTTCAACAGCCGAACAATGTTCGAGCGATGTAGTGGTGTTCTTAAACTCAACTTCCAAATCCATATCACGCAGGATGTTGTATACGGCTTCGGCTCCAATCTCGGCGTCGAAAACGTGGCCGTACTTGGCCGAGAATTTGTGGTACTCAAGCTCCTCAAGCACACCCCGCACTTTGAGCGAGTCGAGCTCGGCCCTGGCGGCGGAGAGTGAGCTCTTCAACTTCTCTTTGGCTTCATCTGTGGTTAGAGCTTTCTGTTTGGTCTTGTATTCCGTATCAAGCTCTTTATAGACCTTCTGTCGCTCCTCTTCGTTTACGTTCGTAATTATGTATCCTGAAAAATAAACCACTTTCTCAAGCTCCGACATTGGCAGGCCGAGCAAAACACCCATTCGCGATGGGATACTCTTTAGGAACCACACGTGTGCCACTGGTGAGGCAAGCTCGATGTGGCCCATCCGCTCGCGGCGAACGATAGAGCGTGTCACTTCAACCCCGCACTTTTCGCAAACAATATCCTTATATCTAATCCTTCTATATTTCCCACAGTAACACTCGTAATCCTTCTCAGGCCCAAAGATGGCCTCGTCAAAGAGACCCTTGCGCTCTGAGCGTTGGGTTCGGTAGTTCACCGTTTCTGGCTTTGTAACCTCCCCATAAGACCACTCTTTAATTCGCTCCGGACTTGCCAGTCTTAAAGTGATTGCATTGAAGTCCACCGGCTCCCGTAACTTCTGATTATTCCCCTGCCCCGGAGCGAAAGTCTGCGAGTTTGTGTAAGTATTATTCATAGCCATATTTATAATTTATTTTGTGAATTTAAATGTGGAGAGAATATCTGCACCACCGTCTTGGGAATGGAAGACCGCGTATGTTTTATCGCTTATTATCAAGGCCTGTTCCCCTAACCCAGCAGCAATGTAACCGCCATCTTTTTGGTATAGTCTAGTAGAAACTTCGGCAACGATAGCTGGGTAACCATTTATTTTGAACTCATCGGCGGGGATTGGGGGATTTGCCAAACTCCCTCTGAAAAAATATTTTTTGTCACCAATGTTCTCTGGCGGGACTTCCACAACACCATTGGTTTTGGCCTTGGTAATATCAACAAAACCGGAGAAGTCCAAGACCTTATCCATAGTAATGTTTTTATAGACGTGAAGTTTGACAGTGGCCCCATCAATTATGACATCCCCACTATCCCATCGCATGTCCCTAAAACCAATCGTGCCACTTGCCACATTTTCATCAATAATCTTGTAGCTAGGTGGATATTTGACCTCGAATCCGTACTCACTATTTGTGTACGTTTTCCACCCAGTTGTATCAACTGTGCTCGTGGCCAAAGTGTTCGAAACCGAGTTTGGCACAGTTGTATTTAGACCTGGAGGTGCAGGATCGGGGTATGCGCAGATACCACTGAAATCACTCCAGCTCCAGAAACAGTTTGGATCTTTCTGCACGAGACGAATGTCATTCCAGAAATAAATACCTGCCACTACGGCGAGGATGACGAGGGTTAGGATTGTTTTGGCGGTAGTAGACATCTCTACATTCTTTTTAGTTCTACATCAAGGGCGAGCCCCCTCAACTCGGCTAGTAATACGTTGAAACTCGCGGGAAGGTTTATCTGACTGATTTCTTCGCCTCTCACTATGGCGTCGAAGGCGGCGCTTCTGCCGAGGATGTCATCAGACTTGATAGTGAGCATCTCGCGGAGGGTGTGGGCGGCACCATAACCCTCGAGGGCCCACTCCTCCATTTCGCCGAAGCGCTGACCTCCGCCTTGGGCGCGACCGCCGAGTGGCTGTTGAGTGATGAGCGAATACGGCCCGATGGAGCGCATGTGGATCTTATCTTCAACCATGTGGTGAAGTTTGAGCAAGTACATATAACCCACGGCCACATCTTGCTCGTAAGGCTCGCCTGTTTGGCCGTCAGTAAGTTTGACCTGACCATTGGCGGGCAAGCCTGCCTTCACAAGTTCAGCCTTAATTTCATCCGAGGTAGCACCACTAAATGTAGGTGTGATGGCTTGGTAACCGAGAGTGTTGGCGGCCATACCAAGGTGCATCTCGAGAATCTGCCCGAGGTTCATACGAGAAGGCACACCAAGTGGTGTGAGCACCACGTCCACGCGCTTACCGTCGGCCATAAAGGGCATATCCTCTTCAGGCAACACGCGCGATACAACTCCCTTGTTACCGTGACGGCCAGAAAGTTTGTCACCTACTGAAACGTTACGGAGCTGCGCCACCTCAATGTACACGCGCTTTATAATTCCACTTTCGAGCTTGTCGCCGTGATCACGCGAGAAGACTTTGATCCGAATTACCCGTCCGCGTTTACCGTGCTCCATGCGCAAAGACGAGTCTTTAACATCGCGAGCTTTTTCTCCGAAAATCGAACGTAGCAATCTCTCTTCAGGTGTGAGTTCTGTCTCGCCCTTAGGGGTGATTTTACCTACCAAAATGTCGTTAGGTGTTACTTCGGCACCGATGCGCACAATGCCCTCTTCATCGAGGTTCTTAAGTTTGCCCTCGCTTACATTTGGAATATCGTGAGTGGTCACTTCAGGTCCAAGCTTGGTATCGCGTACATCGCACACAAACTCCTCAATGTGAATCGAAGTAAACTTAGCGTCCTTGACCAAGCGCTCCGAGAGCACGATGGCGTCCTCGTAGTTTGAACCTGCCCAGGAAAGGAAGGCGATGAGCACATTCTGTCCGATGGCGATGTCGCCGTTTACTGATGTCGAAGTGTCGGCCAAAAGATCGCCCTTCTTCACTTTGTCACCGAGCAGGACGGTTGGGCGTTGATGAAAAACTGTGAACTGGTTTGTGCGTGAGAAGGTAACGATTGGATAAGTGTGTGTTTTACCGGCCGTGTCTTTAACCACCACTTTGTTGGCGTCTACTGCAGTCACCTCGCCCGCCTCTTTGGCCGTGATGAGTCGGCCGCTAAACTTGCCGGCCGTGGCCTCAATGCCTGTGGCCACAAGCGGCGCCTCCGGCACCACACAAGGTGTTGCCTGCTTCTGCATGTTCGAACCCATCAGCGCTCGGTTGGCGTCATCGTGCTCGAGGAACGGGATCATAGCCGTGGCGAGTGAGAAGGCTTGGTACGGAGCCACGTCGATAAACTCGACTTGGTCGCGAGGCACTACTGTGGGATCACCGTGCACGCGTGCCTCAACCTCTTCGTTCGTGATGTTGCCCGACTCGTCGAAAGGCGTGGCGCCGTGAGCAATCTTATAATTCTCTTCGTCGAAGGCGTTCATATACTCAACCTCCTTGGTCACGCGGCCGTTCTTCACTTTGATATAAGGCGCCTCGATGATGCCGAGGTCGTTGACCTTGGCGTACGAGGAGAGAGTAAGGATAAGACCGATGTTTGGACCTTCAGGTGTTTGAATTGGACACACGCGGCCGTAGTGACTGGTGTGCACGTCGCGCACTTCGTAACCGGCGCGCTCGCGGGTGAGACCACCGGGCCCAAGGGCCGACATACGGCGGAGGTGCTCAATCTCAGAGAGCACATTCTCCTGACTCATAAACTGTGAGAGTTGGTTGGTGGTGAAGAATTCTTTAAGTCGAGCCTGCAGAGGGCGTGTAGTAATAAACTGCATCGGCATTGTGGTATCAGTATCCACGGTCGACATACGGTCTTGCACGTTGCGCTTGATTTGCGACAGACCAATGCGGAGTTTACCTTGGAGCATCTCGCCCACAGAACGCACACGGCGCGAACCGAGGTGGTCAATGTCGTCTTCTGTAGCGCCCGGGGTAACAGCAAGCTCGCTGATGTGAGTGATGATAGTGGCGAGGTCATCAAGCGTGAGCACGCGCTCTCTGATAGACTTATCGTCAATCGGCTTTTTGAATCGCTTGTTGAAGCGATAACGCCCGACAATTGATAGGTCATATTTATCCGGACCAAAGAGGCCTTTCATAAACGCCTCAGCAGTCTCTGGGGTGGCTAAGTCGCCTTCACGAAGTTTAGAGTAGACCTCCACAAGCGAATCCTCGCGGGTCTTGGCTGGGTCCTTGGCGAAAGTGTTCTTTAGGTAAATGCTCTCGCGCATCTTGGGCGAGAAGGCTTTCAAAATCTCTTCGTCAGTACCCTTGTGGAAGGCGCGCAGGAGTGAAGACACGGGGAACTTGCGCTTCTTATCCACGCGTACATATATACAGTCGTCGGCCTCGGTCTCAACCTCTATCCAAGCGCCGCGGGCTGGGATGATTTTGGCGCCGAAGTATTTGCTGCCCTTCAAGAAGTTGGAGGTAAACATCACGCCGAAAGAGCGCGCCAGTTGTGGCACGATTACTCGCTCCACTCCGTTGATAATGAAAGTGCCGTGACCAGTCTGGAGCGGGAAGTCGAGCACGAAGAGCTCTTGCTCCTTGCTTACATTAAGTATCTTGTTGGTGAGCTTCACTCGCAGACGAAGGGGTGTTTCGTAAGTGAGCTTATTCTCCTTAGCGTGGTACTCGTCGTGCTTAGGTTCGTCGAGGGTGAAGTCGAGCAACTCAAGGTCAAACTTCTTGCCCGAGTAGTCGCT
>DATDSR010000036.1:0-23869 GCA_036517855.1 Minisyncoccota bacterium
AAGGGCGATCCGATTGATCTTTTGAGTTTGTCTTCGCGATTAACAGAAATGGGCAAACTAGACGAAATGGGCGGCTCAACTTACTTAACCGAGCTCATTAATATGGTACCTTCGGCCTCAAACTTAGTCCATTACGCAGAAATAGTGCATAAGAAATATGTATTGCGTAACCTCATCTTCGCCGCTGATCACATAAGTGAACTCTCATACCATCCAGAGGCAGATGTAGAGAATGTGCTCGATAAGGCTGGAAAAAAACTTACTGACCTTGCAAGTTACAGCAAGCATAGATTCATCTCACTCAAAGACACATTGATAGACGCCTGGCAGAGACTTGAGCGCTTGCATAATTCTAAAGACGAACTACGCGGCGTGCCGACTGGATTCAAAGAACTTGATAGCAAGTTGGCGGGTTTGCAAAAGAGTGATTTGATAATCTTGGCTGCTCGACCAGGTATGGGTAAGACATCCCTTGCACTCGACATTGCCCGTCACACGGCGCTCGAACATGGCACCACTGTTGGCATCTTTTCATTGGAGATGAGCTCAGCGCAGTTAGTAGACAGGTTGCTAGCATCTGATAGCCGTGTCGACTCATGGAAGTTACGCACGGGCAAACTCTCAACAGAAGAGGAGTTCGGCCTTATCCGCGAGAGCCTCGACAAACTCTCTAAGGCTCCGATATTCATTGATGACGATAGTTACATAGACATACAGAGGATGAAGGGTGTAGCTCGCAAGCTCAAGAACGAGCACAACTTGGGATTGATAATTGTTGATTATCTTCAGTTGTTGGTTCCAAGGCGCAACTATGACTCGCTAGTGCAACAAGTTACGGAAATCTCTCGCGCACTCAAAGGCCTGGCACGCGAACTTGATGTGCCTGTGTTGGCACTGTCGCAGTTAAACCGTAATGTTGAGCAACGTGGAGGCAAGCCCAAGCTTAGCGACCTACGAGATTCGGGCTCAATTGAGCAGGACGCCGACGTAGTGATGTTTATCCATCGCGAAGATAACGACAAGGGAGAGAGCGGCAATGGTCGCAGAGGCAACATCGCCGAGATAATGATAGAGAAGCACCGCAACGGTCCCACGGGCATAGTCAAACTCTACTTCGATGAAGCTAGGGTTACCTTCACGCCAATGGCCAAAGACACATTTGGGGAATTCTAAATATGAATAACGTTATCGAAAAACTAACCGAAGCATTTACGAAATTCCCCGGCATTGGCCCCAGGCAGGCCAAACGTTTTGTTTACTTTCTGCTTTCGCAAGATGGTGGTAAAATAAAGCAATTTGTAGAAAATATTAAAGAATTAAGAGAGAATGTGAGCCAGTGCCCAGAGTGTTTTAGATACTTTATCGGCAAGAAGTCGTGTACGATTTGCGCTGATCCAAACATCGAGAACGACAAACTCTTGATAATCGAGAAAGACGCAGATCTAGAAAATATCCGTAAAACAAATAAATATCACGGCCGCTACTTTGTGCTCGGTGGGCTGCTACCGATTTTAGAAAAAGAGCCAGAGAGTAGAATTAGGATTTTAGAATTAAGATCTAGGATAAAAGCGTTGCCCGAACTTAAAGAAGTGATACTGGCCCTCTCAGCGAACCCCGTGGGTGAAAACACATCAGAATATCTTCATCAAGAACTAGCAAAATTCGCGAATGTAAAAATATCAAGTCTAGGCCGCGGCATCTCAACTGGTAGTGAACTAGAGTACGCAGATTCAGCAACATTGTCATCGGCGTTGGAGAGTCGCCGGTAGCAAGAAGTTAGCTGACAAATACCCTTTCGCAAGCGCGACGACGCGAGAAAGCGAATCCGCCACAAGGCGGATATCGTGAGGGTTTTGGCAGGCAATTTCTTGCTACCCAACCGTAGTGATTTTCACCTTAGCCTCAGTCTGTCTGTGGCCGTATTTGATGCGATAGTTACTCTTGGCTTTATACTTCATACCCAAGACCTTCTTGCCCTTTTTCTCCGAAACGAGGGTGCCCTCCACTTTGGCTCCAGCCAAATAGGGCGCACCCACTTGGGTAGCCGTACCGTCATCAGTCAGCAATACTTTATCAAAAATAACCGCCTCCCCCTCCTTGATAGGGCTGAGAAGACTCGAGAGCTTTTCCACAGTAACAGTATCCCCCTCCGAGACTCGGTATTGCTTCCCCCCCGTTTGTATTACAGCGTATTTTACCATTGGCATATCCTACCAAAACTAGCCCTGATTTGCAAATAAGCCCTAAAACGAAAGAGCCGCACGATGAGCGTGGGGCTCTTTCGTGCGGCCTGTGCCGCGCTTGGGCTAGATGAGGTCGATGTCCATGTGGCTCTTGTGTGGATCATCTAGGGACAAGACCCAGCACTTCAGAGTCCTCTTCGTCTTTTCCCCAGCCCACAGTACTTCGATGCGAACTTCGCGAGTGTCAGCCGAGATCATGGCCTCCCTGATTAGGTAGAGTAGGCCCTCCTGGATGTTGGTCGACATGGTTGCCCAGCGGACCAAAAGTTCACGGTTGTTGAAGAAGAGATCCTTGCCGTTGTCGGCGGCTGGGATTCTGCAGGGTGGGTTGATGTTGAGGATTTTCCCCGCAAGAGCTGCCCTCGCCTCATTCAGAACCATAGGCACGGGGTTACCACCTGCGTATCCCTGGTCGTTTGCGGTTGTCTCTCTGAATGCCTCAAGATCGCTGAGTGTTCCACTCGTGTGGGTTACCACTTCCGTTTTGAACGCCATTGTGTCCTTTCTTCACCCAGGTGTCACTCGCAGATGCCGAAGCGAGTATACCCGAGATCTACCGGCATCTAATCAAAAACTAGCAAATTACTTGACAGAAGTCAAGCTCTATTGCTCGGCGATTTGGGGTGTATCTAGGGTCTGCCTTTCGAGGCCGGGGGCTTCGCCGCTTATCTTTAGGACGTCTTTGTCTATTTTGGCCAGTTCGTGGGAGGCTTTATTGTAGTGGCCTACAGTGGTGCCTAGGGATTTGCCCAGACTCGCCATAAATTGGTCGTAGGTCGACAAGTGTCTACCTAACTCCCCCACCTTCTTCACTATCTCCCCCGCCTTCTCCTCAATCTGCATTGCCCGCATACCTTGGAGCACTGTCTGGAGGTAGGCCATAAAGGAGGTGGGCGAAACTATTATTACTTTTTTATCGCGGAAGGCATACTCGATCAAATCCTTCGTATTTGATTTGACCGCGCCAACTTGGTTAATGAGCAAGTCATAGTAGATAGCCTCGCTAGGGATAAACATAAAGGCAAAGTCCATTGTGCCCTCACTCGGGCGGATGTACTTACTCGTCTCGTCTATCCTATTTTTCAAATCTTGCTTGAAGAGTTTCTCGAGGCGTTCGCGCTCAAGCTGGTCGTTAGTTGAGATAATGCGATTATAGTTCTCCAAGCTAAACTTGCTATCCACTGGCAAGAGCTTATCTTTACCTAGCACTATCACTGCATCAGCGATCTCGCCATCTTGGAACTTGTATTGGAGTTGAAAAGAACCCGGAGGCAAAACATTCTTAAGCACAGTCTCAAGGTAATACTCGCCCAAAACCCCCCGTTGTTTGGGATTTTGCAGCACGTTCTGAAGCGAGCGCAACTGCTCTGCCACGCCCATCACACTCTGATTAGTGGCGTGGACAGTGGCCACTTCTTTAGTCATATCCCGCAGAACTCCAGCCAAAGTATTGAGCTGATTTTGTATCAAAAGTAGCTCTCCCCCATTCTTACCCCCTACCTCTGGCTTCTTTCGTCCCCAAATCAAATAGGCCAAACCCAGTCCCAACAAAAGCGCCCCGACTGCAAGTATACCGGTACTCATAATCTAAGTTTATCACAATAGCGAAAGGCGCGGAGGGTGGTCCGCGCCTTTGTTGTCGGCACCTAGCGTCAACGGCCGAAAGTGATCTTCCCGAGCCAGAAGCCATCTTGCGCCAGACGCTCGGCTAGATTCCGCCCCGCCTTCGTCTTGAGAAGCCGTTCCAGCTCAGCAGCCTCTTTGGGCGGGAGATCATTTGGAAGTTTCTCCTTGTTCGCCCACAGGCTGGGCCTCTTGAGGCCGCCCCCGCCCTTGTGTGTGGCAGCGACGTAGTCCCAGCTCTTGAGAACGAGCTGGGGTGGCTTGCTCTCGGTGTAGTCTACGGCGAACAGCCAGTCTGGATGGTCTCTTTTTTTCTCCATCTTTGGTCGCTTCCCTTCTCGGTTAAAATAGGTCGCCCACCCGCAACCTTACCTAATACCAGGTAAACATATTTAAACATCCCTGTCAATGCAAGACCCATCACGATGAACGTGATGGGTGTGCTTGGGTTAGTGGGGCATTAAAACGCTAGCCCCTTGCATTGTGCTTTGACTTTGGGCCAAAACACTTTGCAATACCCCAAAGAACTGAACTAGGGTGACCTCAAGCCCACTAAACACTGCGGGCATAAGGTACCGGATCGCCAGTAGCAGAATCACCAAGCCTATCGCTTTGAACATGTTATTAGTTCTTAGCGAGGGTTTGCGACCTGCCGACTGGCAGACCCGAGCGCAATTACTAAAGTGTGCGCTCCCCTCTCGTTGCCAATCGAGAGGGTTCCAGCCTTGCCCCGCGGAGCTCATCAGAGCGGCGTGGGGTCCTTCCTACTCCTTACAACTTCTCAAGGTGCTCTAAGGCTACATCCAGCATACACACTCCACGTACTTTGTCAATACCTTTGTCACAACATAAACGCTATAGCGTCTAACTTGCGACAGACTAAACAATATCCACTTCGATTGGGTTAACGACCTTTCGCCAATCAGCGCTTTGCATAGCTATAGAGAAGGCGCGGTCACCAGCGTTAAAAATAACCTCGTCATTACCAAACACTCCCTTGTCGGCATACACAGCAAGGCCAAATAGGTTTCCGAACGGGGGCACACCACCCACCTGTACCCCATCAGTAATTTCGCCCACCTCCTGCTCAGTGGCGAAACGGACTTCTTTAGCTCCTAACGCTTGCTTAACCTTTGACTCATTAAACTTCTTATCGCCGGGTACAATGAGCATTACGAACTTCTTACCTGTCCCGAGTATGTTCGAGGGATTGCCTTCCGCAAGCTTGGCTCGAACAATGAGGGCCTTAGCCCCCTGGTGCAAATCGTACTCGGGCCGCAGAGCAGCCGCCTCCTCGCTAGTACGCACAGGGGCGTGCTCGAAAGTTTTGTAGGCAACACCGGCCCCATCAAGCAATTCTCTAATTTTGCCAACAACCGGGTGATAGGTCACTCTGCTACAGGGGTTGTGGGGCTCACTGGCTTGGTGGGTTTGGTAATAACGTACAGATAAATAATTTCCAAAATGCCGAAGGTATTAATTATGAGCAAGATTACAAACCACGCGCTACTGCCCAAGCGGGCGGCACGCCAGAGGGCCATCCCCTTCCAAACGATTGACCAGATAATTAACAGGAGAAGCATAGGGGCATAATCGGCAACTAGACTAGGCAACCCCCACCCACCCGCCATCATGTTTTGATACCACATAGTGTTTATAATTAGCTCTTAAAATGGCGACCCTACCGGGATTCGAACCCGGGTTCTAAGCTTGAGAAGCTTATGTCCTAACCCCTAGACGATAGGGCCAACAGAACTAATCTAGCAAATTGCTACTTCTTTTTCCACTCCTTGTCTTGCCTCACGAGTAGCTCACTAGATCTACTTGGCTCGGCTAGGAGCATTTCGGTGGCCCTTTCTAGGCGGATAGATTGGGAGGCCTTCAGGAGGATTAAATCCGAAGCACGAATGCCGAAATCCGAAACAAGAAACTGGCCTGTCGCAACAGAATCTGCGAAGTAGTAAATACTTTCCTTTTTGAACCCATCTTTTTGCGCTTCGTCGCCTATCCATTTACTACGTTCACCTACGCACATAAGCACATCAACTACACCAGGCAACCAACTGCCTACTTTGCGATGCTCTTGCTCGCTATATTGACCTAGCTCCATCATATCGCCTAGGACTGCTATCTTGCGGCCAGTAACTTCAAGCTCGTGTAGAGTATCCAGCGCTATCTTAACTGCGGCTGGGGATGAATTGTATGTATCGTCTATTAGGGTGGAGCCATTTATGCCCGCGAGCACACGGAGACGGCCAGGCGGGGTCCTGTGAGCCTCCAGTGCTGCCACAGCGTTAAGTAGGTTCACTTCAAGTTCGTTTGCCACCGCTAAGGCAGCGAGAGCAGCGTACATGTGCCCCTTGCCAAGTGCTCCACATAGGCGCACTGGGATGCTCTTGCCCGCTATGTCTACTCTAAACGAAGTCCCCTTAGGCTTGCCACCTTCATCATACGAGATACGCACCCCGTCTGCCTTAGTCATTGAGTCGGCGCTTGTGCCAAATGAGACAACTCGGGCTCGCGTAAGACTGCGCATATCCCAAGACCTTGCGTCGTCCCGATTGATGAAGGCTACTCCATCTTCTGGCAATGACTCAAGCAATTTCCCTTTTTCAGCAACTAGGCTTTCAATGCTTGGAAAAAACTCAACGTGCACTGGCACCTCGCTACCGAAGCCAGTAACAACACCCATCACCGGCTTTAACCATTTGACTAATCTACCAATATCACCAGGATGATCCGCACCCACCTCGAGCACGAAATAGGAACTGGTTGGCAAGTAATCGGTACAAGCTCTCCAAAGACCAATTATGATATTTATAAGCCAGCCGAATGGAGAAGACCAGGCACTTTTTAAATTTAAAATAGTGAGAGGCACACCAAATTCAGAGTTGTAGCTCTTTTCATTTTTGCGAACAGCCAAAGAGGTCGATAGCGCTGCGGCAATGGCGTCTTTTGTGCTGGTCTTGCCCACCGATCCGGTAACACCAATGATGTGTGTCTTGTGGCGTGAGAGCATTAAGCGAGCTTCCCACTCCAAGATTTTTACAATTATTTTTTTCATCTATCTGGCGGTATATCGTAATAACTAATTAAGAAGCGGGCGATATCCCGGAAGGGCATCGTGAGTGTCTCTGAGGCGTACTCAACATTCTGCGGCTCTCGCATCATAAGGAAAACAAGAAAACGCGGCTTGTAGGCCGGGAAGTAGCCGAAGAACGAGTGCAAGTAACGGTCGTCGTAGTATCCTCCCCCATTCGGGTTCGCAATCTGAGCTGTGCCTGTCTTGGCCGCAATACTATAGTGCTCCATCTTGAGCTTGCCCGCGGCTAGGTGCTCATCTACTACTTTAACTAGCATTCGGGTAATTTCGTCGCTTGATTCTCTGCTGATGGCACGACCTTGCTCAATGGGCTTAATCTCTTCAGATAAACCCAGGGTATAATCTATAGATTTGGTAACGTGTGGTTTAACAATATGGCCACCATTGCCAAGAGCGGCCAGCGCTCGAACCATCGACAACGGCTCAACTGCGATACCTTGCCCGAAAGCGGCCGTGGCAAAGTCAACCTGGTGACCGCTATTTAGGTTATCCATCAAGTTCGTCGCTTCGTTTGGTAAATCGACATCCGTTTTGTCGAAAAAACCAAAACGTTGCAAGTAGGTTCTATAAATATCCTTGCCCATCAAGCTCTCGGCATAGGCGGCACCAACGTTGAGTGACTGATTGAGCACATCTTGCATGCTGGTAAGACCGCGTGCTTTGCCATCGTAGTTTGAGATCTTCTTGCCATTTAGTTCGATGAAACCTTTGTCGATGTAAGTGGTATCAGCTTTAAGTTTGCCTGAATCCAGACCGGCGACGATAGTGATGGGCTTCATAATCGAACCGAGCTCGTACACATTCTCAACCAGTGGATTCTCATAAACACTAGGGTCAGCTGCCTTGCCGTAGTCATTGGGGTCAAAGCTAGGAACACCAGCCATTGCCACGATCTCACCCGTCTTGGGATCAATGATAACACCGGCCGCACTCCTGGCCTTCCACTCGCGCATCAGTTCATTTAGTTTCGACTCGAGCAAAGCCTGCACCCCAGGCTCGATGGTGAGTACCACGTCAGCAGAGCGAGCCTTGCCTTGATCAAAAACATCCTCCTTCAAGCCCAAAAAGACATCACTGAAGAAATTACTATAGGGGTTCACTGGTTTCCTCGTAAGGGAGGCGTCGTACTGACGCTCAACCCCATAACGTCCATTGTAATCATCGCCGTCGTAACCTACGAAGCCAAGAACTTGCGCGGCTAAATCACCGGCAGGATAGAATCTCCATTGTTCACGAACAAGCAAAACTCCACCCAACTTCAATGCTTTGATTGAACTCGCTGCTTCGTTTGAGATGTGGTGAACAAGCTCTTCGTAAGGGTCATCTGATTTACTTGCTTTGGCGAGGATCTCAGTTTCAGGCAAGCCAGTAATTGGCGCGAGGATGTTTGCCACTTCCTCTGGATTGCTTACTAGTTTGGGATTAAGTGCAAGCAGATACCCACTGGAAAGACTGGCAGCTGACAATGACTGGCCAGATTTACTGGTAAAATAAATTGATCCCCTATCATATGGTACATATCCAGCCGAAGCCTTAAATTGTCCTTCGGCGGCCTCGGCAAAGTAAGTGCCTTGAACAATCTGGATATAAAAAAGTCTTACAGCACATACAATGCCGAGCAAAGCAACCACCCCCGCCAAGAGGCGGAGCCTCCTCTGCTCCACGCTAGTGTGACACGCCAGCATAGCCTACAAGCTCACCCGAAGCGTTGAGTGCGATAAATACTGGGTTCTCAGAATCGACGAAGCCAAGCTTGCGAGCCAAGTTTATGTCTACGCTCTCTGAAACAATGAAGAAGTTACTTTCAAGCACTGCAAGCTCACTCTCCTTAGTTTGAATAAGTGAGGACAAAGCGTTGGCCGAAACACTATAATATATCGAGCCTTGCACTAAAAAGACGTAGGTAATGAGACTTGCCGCCACCAGGGAGGCAAGAGCCCAGAAGTACCTCGGATTTACTTGGAGTCTGCTGGTGTTCATACGATTTTTTGAGCTACTCTTAATTTGGCACTTCGAGAGCGTGGGTTTAACTCTATTTCATTATCTGTAGGCACAATGGGCTTTTTTCTGACCAGGGTCGCCTTAGCCTCCCCCACTTTTGATACAAAGAAGCGCTTAACTACTCTGTCCTCAACTTCGTGAAAGGAAATCACGGCCAAACGTCCGTCGGGCAAAAGTAACTCCCAACCGTCAATGAGCAACTGCTTGAGCGCCCCCACCTCATCGTTAACCGCAATCCTGATGGCCTGAAAGGTTTTAGTGGCAGGATGGATCTTCCCCCTCCTGGGCGAAACGCTTGAGATAACATCGGCCAACTGTTTTGAGTTGGTGATGGGCCGGGCGGTTACAATGGCCTTGGCGATTTTGCGCGAGTTTCGTTCGCCGCCAAAACCGTAAATAATATCGGCCAGATTCTCTTCGCTCCAGTTGTTCACCACCTGCTCTGCTGTCACTGAGCCTTCACCACTTGAGTCTGAGAATGTCATAATAAGCGGCTCGTCTTTATCAAATGAAAAGCCACGACCTGATTCGTCGATTTGATAACTGCACAAGCCGAGGTCAACGATTATAGCATCAAGGGCAGTCACCGCCAGATCAACTAGAATATTTTTTATGTTTCTAAAATTGTCATTTACTAAATTCACGTTGCACTTCGCGTTTTGCAAACTCGTACCCACCCTAGCCAGTAAACTAGAGTCAAGATCCGTGATAATAAGAGATCCGGTCGACCCAACCTGCTCGGCAAGCTCTCGTGATAAACCGCCTTCGCCACCCGTACCCTCAAACACAATCGCACCCGGCTTAAGGGCGAGGGTTTCAAGTGTTTCGTTTTTTAGTACTGTTGTGTGCATATTTTTACAGGGCGCCAAGCTCTCCTAACTTCTCAGCCAAACTGTCGGCCCTTTGCTCCACTCCGCGCTTGTAAGCCCGCCACTTCTTCTCATCCCAAAGCTCCACGCGCGTATGCACACCGGTCATCACAACGTCTGTCCCAAGTCCCGCAAACTCTTTGAGGAAGTCCGGTATAAGCACTCTGCCCAATGTGTCCACCTCAACTTCCACTGCCCCCGCTAGCATAAATCTGTTGATGCCACGGGTATCAGCCTGACCAAGTGAGAGGCCAGAGAGCTTCTCGGCCACTTTCTGCCACTGTTTGAGTGGGTAAAGCCACAAGCAGTTATCGAGTCCGTGAGTAATCACGATTTTGCGACCGAGTTCTGCACGAAAGCGGGCTGGCACGGCCACCCGCTTCTTACTATCCAATGTGTGTTTGTATTCGCCAATTAGCATGTTTTAAATCTCAAAACCCAAAGTTCAAAGCTCAAAAAGAAAGCGGTACATATACCACTTTCTCCCACTTGCCTACTATTATACCCCACTTTCTCCCACACAAGTCCACTTATCAACATCTTGACCAAATCTCCACAATTGTGTTAGGATAATCATTAGTGAAAGGAGGGCGTCATGCCCAACATTGAAGTTCACGGGACGAGAGATTTTGCGGGAAAAGAGCCAGTTGCGAAACTCAAGAAGCTACTGGCCGGATCTCCGTATTTGAAGGAAGTCGTTGTCACACTCGCTCGGGACGAGGTTATCGAGCTTGGCTCTGATGACTATGCTCCGGCACCATACCTTCGGCTCGTCGCGCCCAGAAAATCGGAGAAAAAAATCAAGGATATCGAGCAACGACTCAAACCTCTCAACATGGACATCGAGGTGCTCTACATTGAGCGCTTCGCCCCCAAGGATTAAGCGCCAAGATCACCAATCTACAAACACCGGGACCCACAAGGGCCCGGTGTTCACAATTTAGTTAAGTAGTCGGTGTCCCTGTGTATCCACGATCGTTTACATAAGGGGACACTTGGTCACATATTGACTATAAAGGCCTATTATGCCAGAATGTATTTGGAGCTGAGGCAGTAGATTGGCAACAAAGGTTGCTGGGTACGGGATAGTGGCTCCTTCCGATCTCTATTCCAAGATTCTTGTTGAGCGCTGGTACTTGACTTAAAACGGCCTTCTTCAAAAGGCTGGAAGGTAAAGAGTTGGCGCTCGAATTTATGTTGCTCGGTTTCGGCCGAGCAACTTTTGTTGACAAATTTAGAGTATTGAGGTAGTTTCGGGGTAGATTGGGAAGCTGGTAGTAAAGGAAGGCCGCTAAAGCGGCTGAGCAACTACAAACTTGGCTTCCCACAGTTCACCTCTTGGCAAACGCCGGGACTTACAAGGAGGCTTCGCAATGAAGCTGGGAATCGCAGTGGGTCGTAATACCCACACTCTCGTAACGACTGGCGATGGTAAAGCACGCAAGGAGTACTTGGCCAACGACCACGTGGGTCTGGCCAAGGCGCTCGAGCACATCCGCACTGGCGGGTACAAAGAGATTACCTTCCTCGGCAACCGGCGGTGGGCTACGCCCTTCGCCTGCGCTCTGCGGGCAAACGGCATCGAATGCCGCTACCTCGCTGTCCAAACCAGAGGTGAGCGCGGAGCCAAAGGAAATGTGGGCTCACTCTTGGCCAAGCTCTTGGAGAGCGAGATCAAGGGTCGCCCCTTCTTCACGGAACGGGTGGAGAGCCAGCCGAAGACGACGGGACCGGAGCAGATGCCCGCAACCTACCGTCTAGCGCTCGAGTACCTCGACGCCACCAACCAAGTGCGGCGTCTCAAGCATCACGTGCTCGATTGCTTGGCTGTCCTCTTCCCCGAGGTGGTCAAGGCCGGCAAGACGGAAGTTGGTCGCGGAGAGACGAGCGTTGCCTTGCCCATCCCCGAACCTCAACCACCGGACGTATTCGGCAAGAAGATGCGGGTGGTCTTCGAGGACCCAAACCCAGAGAGCTTGGCCGAGCGCAAGGACGTGCCGGAAGCGGTGCGAATGCTTGCGCAAAAATCACTGGGCAAGTTCGTGCCCGCGGATCTGCGTAAGAAGACGGGCGAGGACTTGACCAGCCACCTGGCCACCTACGACAAGGCGGTTGTGCTCAAGGAGAGTAAAATCGTCGAGTTGCGGGAACGAATCCAGAAACATCCACTGGCCGACCAGTTCTCGGGTGGCGATCTCATCACCGTCCTCCTGGGACTCCTGGGTTGGCGAGCTTGGCCGCACTGGCGTGAGTTGCGCCGTTACGCCGGGCTCGATGTCTCACGCCTCGACTCCACCGGCAAATTCCGCACCTCAAGGGTACGCACGGAGATCAGGCAGTATCTCTACCTCTTGACCACAATGACGAAGGAGGGCAGGGAGACTGTCGCTGGCAGGAAGGGCAAGAACAAGCGCCTCGAGCACTTGCTCAAGCAACTTCGCCATCGGGGTCTGCGCGACAACAGCATCGGCTAGGAGCTGGAATAAATCATACGGCCCCTTACTAGGGCTCATAGACGCCCATAGGCTCCTAGCATCAGGTCTTACGATAACTTGGGAAGCTGGAAGGAGGATTGTAGGCCACTCCTGTGGCTGGTCATTTACACAGGCTTCCCACATCTTTCAGCTTCAAGCGCTGAAAAAAGAGGTCGGCCAGTACAAACTGGCTGGTTTTAGGCCAATGGCGCTCGATTTTCACTGCGACGGTCCGACCGTCGCAGTTTTTTTATATTAGGGAGTCAGGTATTTACAGTGCTATAATCTGACCATGAGTAACTACCCAAACGATCAAAATGGCTCTGATAGCCCTTTTGCTAAGGAAAAGCTACGGCGGGAGGCAGAGGAGGAGACGCGGACGGCTAAGAAACGGGAGGAGGAAGCCGCTCGGCGTAAGCGAGAGCTTGAGGATACTCAGACGAAGCGGGAGCTTGCTTTGATATCGGAGCAGTTACGTCGCGGAAGATTAAAGATGGACGAGCTGAAGCGAAATATCGAAGAACTCAAAAAAGGCGCCAACACTAAAACATCTCACGACAGAGTTGGATCGGGCGCAGGTTCCGACTCAGCTTCGTTGGCAAGGAAACTCGATGAAGTAAAACGGGAGAAGGAGTTGCTGAACAGCAAAGCGACCACCGCACAAAATGATATTACTAAAACAGAAGATGAAGAGAGTGAGAAAAAGAAGGCTTTCGCAAAACAGGAAGAGGAGAGGAGTCGAAAGTATGACAAAGCGCAGCTAGAATTGGCCAAGATAAAAAAGGGGCTGTATGAGTCTACGTCAAAACAAGCCGAGCTGAGACGAAGAATCAGTGAGGTCAAGAGTAAACTAAGTGGAAGCACTACCAAACTCGAGGAGGTGGACTCCGTACTGGCCCGCGCAAAAAAACAGGCGGCGATAATTGAGTCAAAGCCAAAAAAACACTTTTCTCGAGAAACCAAACCCTCCAGCACTGCTCAAGAGGTAGACAAACTTGAGAAGAGGGTCGCGACACTTACCCGCAAAAACACTGATCTTGAAACAAGAAAGCACGAGCTCGAGAAAGAAATAAAAAATATCGAATCCGAAGAGCAGAAGATAGCGGGCGAAGAAAAAATAACAGAAAGCGAGATTGAGCAGCTAAAACAAAACAATGATAGTGTGAGCCGTGAAGAAAAGCTGCTTGAGGATCGCTTGGCTAAAGATACAAGCACAACACAGCACGAGCTCGCAGAGGCAAAGCGACAGATTGAAGCAGGAGAAACCGAACACGAGCGACTCAAGAAGGAAACTGAGAGGGCACGACAAGAACTTGAAGCAGCAGAGAGTGAACTCAAAAAGGCCGTCCTAGAATTTGAAAGGGTCCGAGCTCTTGAAAGTACCCAATATCACACGGTCGAAAGTCTTAAGAATGTGGCGCTTTCATACTCGGAAAGTACGAGCCAATCAATCGAGAACAAGAAGAGGCTTAAAGAGGAAATCTCAAGGAAAGAGGCCCAACTAGAGAAAAAACGAGTAGAGCTTGAAAAAGCTATTAATGATACCCGGCGAAAGGAAGAGGAAAACAAACGTAAAGAAGTGGAAGCCGCGAGCAAGAGTCGGGTAGTAAGCTCTATATTACTTACGAGAGAAACTGATCTTGAGCGCACAACTCGCGATAATAGGGCACTCGAGGAAAAGGTACGTGAATTAACAGCAAAGTTGGCACGTCCTAAATAGTATCTATAGTCCGTAAAGCTCTTTTTGAATATCGGTTGATTTACGGCGGAGTTGGGGGAAGAGGGTGGCCTCGCGCGCGGGCAAATTCTCAAGGAAGAAGAAAAGTCGCTCGGAGTGGGCGTAGCCCGAGACAGGTGGCATACCGTACTCAAGCATCTCTACGAAGTCGACATCAAGCATCTGAGCCTCCGCGTCGCCCTCATCGCGGGCCTTCTGCTGGTCTTTAAAACGGGCAAGCTGATCAACAGGGTCATTGAGCTCGCTGTAACCATTACCGAGTTCGGAGCCACCAAGGACAATGTGGAAACGCTCTGTTAGTTCAGCGTTCTCTGGTTTTGACTTTGCCAAGGGCGACATAAACTTAGGCTCGTTAACGAGGAAGGCTGGGCCAGCAAGGGTCTTGCGCACGGTCTTCCACAAGTTGTCGATCAAGCGCGCTTTATTTACCACGCCCTCAAGCTTTATGCCCTGCTTGGCAAGGGCTTGCTCCATATCACTTTCGCTCGCGTTCCAAATGTCTATACCGGTTTTGTCTTTAATACTTTGGGTGTAGTCAATCTCTGGCCACTCCCCTGCTAAGTCAAAGACGTGGTCACCCTTTACAAACTTGGTCTTACCGTAGACCTCAGTGGCGATGTAGCGAAACATATCGCGTACCATATCCATATTCTGCCGATAGTCGGCGTAGGCCCAGTACCACTCAATCTGCGAGTACTCCTGCAAGTGCTCATCGTCTATCCCCTCATTGCGGAAGTTTGGACCCAAGGTAAACACCTTCTCAAATCCCCCGCCGATTAACCTTTTCAAATAAAGCTCGGTGGAAATGCGTAAGTAGAAGTCTTGGTCAAGAGCGTTGTGATGAGTTGTGAAGGGTGCCGCGTCGGCACCGCCTGGCACTTGTTCAAGCACAGGCGTCTCTACCTCAATGAAGCCACGCTCCTTCATAAAAGCACGGTTAACCTCCCAGAATCTACTTTTCCGTTTGAAGAACTCGCGACGCTCTGGATTGGTGGCTAAATCAAGATATCTTTGGCGAAAAATCAGCTCGGGATCTTTGAGACCTTCGTGCTTATCTGGCAGAGGTCGCAATGATTTAGTAAGCAAGACTATTCTCGAAACTTCTATTGAAATCTGACCAGTTTTAGTTTTTACAATCTTACCAGTCGCTTGCACAAAATCACCAACATCAAGCAGGGGCAACTCATTGTAACCCAGACTCCCCTTCTCCTTATCAAACGGTAATAGAACATCCTGCTTTATGTACAGCTGGATACGGCTGGATTCATCTTCAATATCGCCAAAACAGATAGGCCCATGTTCGCGCCAACTCATAAGCCTACCAACAAGCGTAACTGATTTATTCTCAAATTCACTGAACTGCTCGACAACTTCTTTGTTCGAATGTGTGCGACCTGAGCGAGCAGGGTACGGGTTGATACCGAGCTTGCGTAGCTCCTGTACTTTGCGCAACCTCTCCTGCCTAATCTCAATGAGCGAGGCCATTACTCTATCTCAACAATTTTATATTCAGTAGTACCCTTGGCTGTTTGCACAGTGAATGGGTCGCCCTTTTGCTTCCCCATCATGGCAAGACCAATAGGTGACTCGTTTGATACCTTATTTGCGTGTATGTCAGCTTCTGATGAGCCAACTATCTGAATCTTCTGCTTATCTCCTCCGCTTTTCTGAATCACCACTGTCGAGCCAATCTCGACTTTAGTTGAGTGGTGTGAGTCCACCACAACTGCTCTCTTAGTAACATTGCTTAGGTAAGCAATGCGCTCCTCAAGCGCCGCTTGAGCTGCCCGGGCCTCCTGGTACTCTGAATTCTCCCGCAAATCACCTAGAGATTTAGCCTGCTCAAGAGCCTCTGCCACCTCCCGCCGTTTAACCGTACTCAATTGCTCAAGCTCCGTCTGGAGCTCCTTCAACTTCTCATGGCTCAAATATTCCTTTTCATCTGTCATGGCAACTATTATACACTAAACTAGTCATTTTGGAAGTATTCGGGGGTGTAGAGGCTCATCCAGTCGAAGAATTGTCTCGCGACATAGGCGGCTCCTATGGTGTTGCCTACGTGGCCTTTCTCCATCACTATGGCGAAGGCGTAACGCGGATTGTCGTAGGGAAAGAAGCCCTCCACCCACGAGTTCACCCTTGCCTTAGTATCGCCAAGTTCAGCCGTACCAGTTTTAGTGGCAAATTTTACATACGGCACATTGAGCGCCGAGCCTGTGCCCTCAAGTGTACCGAGGCGCATACCCTCGCGCACGATTTGAAAACTAGCGTCGGCAATGGGCAACTCCTCCTCATTTGATGTCACGCCAGGGCTCGCCAAATGTGGGGTGAGCAACATGCCACCATTGGCAATAGCAGCCACCATCCGCACCATCTGCAGGGGCGTAACTTGAAATCCATACTGACCGATACTCGTGTGATACGTATCACCCAAGAGCCACTCCTCGCCGAAGACATCCTCCTTCCACTGTGGACTCGGTACCGTGCCGGCCGCCTCGCCGGGCATATCAATGCCCGTGATTTCGCCCATACCAAACATCTCGGCATACTTATCGATGCGCGCGATACCCAAACCAGCTTGGCCTTGAAAACCCCCGCCCAGCACATAGAAGTAGACATTAGATGAGACTGCCAGAGCCTCTCGCATATTCACCCAGCCTTGGGCCTTCCAATCTTTGAAGACCGTAAACGCTCCAGGCACGTAGGGATTGGGAATTTGCAAACTGCCTGTACTCAAAATCTTTTTGTCGGGACTAATCGTCTTCTCTGTGAGAGCGGCCAAGGCCATAAACGGTTTAACAATTGAACCCGGTGTGTATAGTCCGCCCACCGCCCGATTTAAGAAAGGTTTACGACTGTCAGTCAGATACTCATTGATACCTGCGCTAGTAGTTGTGCCAGAGAAAATGGATATGGGCACCTCGGGGTAGCTCGTCATCGCGAGCACTTCACCCGTGCGCACGTCCATAATAACGCCCGCGCCACCGGTGAAGTCGCGCTCGCGGGCCACAGTGGCAATCGTTTCGTAGAGTTTACTAACCAAGCGCGCGTCAATAGAGAGGTTGAGGGCCTCGCCATCCTTGGGCACCTCGGCCACATTCTCGGAGAGTACGTTACCAGCCACATCCATCTCCTCAATCTTAACCCCGATAGTGCCCTGGAGTAGGCCATCGTATTGCCCCTCCAGACCCGCCTTGCCCACCCTAATCCTTGGATCAACAATGGGCAGCTCCATCTCCTCATCTTCGTTGGGGCGGCCGATGTAGCCCACTACCGAGGAGAGGCCATCTTGTGCAAGGTATTGGCGACCTTTCTCAGGGTCGTTCCAAGCAAGCAAGGTTTTGTTGCGGTCGTAAATCACTCCCCGCTCTGTGAGTATGGGCGTAGAGCGTAAACTGTTCTGCTCACTGCGGGTACGATATGCCTGCCCACGAGCAATTTGGAGGTCGCCAAGACGGTATACAAAACCAAGCATAGAAAGACTTATGACCACGGCCAGAGCGTAAACCGCCCGCTTTGAGATGGCACGTTCGATGCGCCCCTCAAACTGTTGCGTGTCAAACTGGGGCAAGTTACTAGAATCGAGAAAAATCTCATCAGGGAAAATCTCTTCGTCTTGTCGTTGACTTTTAGTTTTCATACCCTCGAACAAATCTTCTAGCAACAAGCTGAGTCAATAACAATAGAGCAAGACTACCAAAAGCAAAACGGTAACTAACCAACGACAACGAAGAGGCCGGAGTGTAAAGCAGATCTACAAGTAAACCAGCGACGAACCCCTCCCAATACATGCGAAAGGCAATAATCCACACAAACAATAAAATCGTCGTGAACCACCAAGGCAAGAGAAAAATGGAAACGAACAACAAAATGTCGGCGCTAATTCTCCACATACACTCTGGATAGACTATAGACATTAACGGGGCTTCGGGCATACACCACTTGGAAGGCGTCACCTGGACTCTCTTTGACCTCCTCAATTTGAGCAACAAATAAATTGCGTGAAGACGGGAGAGTGAGCATAGCACCTTGAGCGATTTCGAGACCGCTCGGTAAATTTAGAACAAAGTTCTGGCTCCCAGCTCCAGCGGCCACAACGTGAGTACCATCGGGAAGGACCACCTCAAGCTCTTTGCCGTAGGCTGAGTAAAGCTGGACCTTAGAAACTTTGTCATAAACCTCAACAACTTCACCCAGGGCCACGCCACCTTCCGATACTACCTTTTGGCCGTACTCAACACCGGCAGCCCCACCTTGATCAATGATTATCGTTTCGTAAGGCGAGGAACGCAGGGAGGACAGTACATAGGAGAGATGGGCTGATTCAGTATCTACGTAACCAAGAGCCCTTTTTAGCTCCTCATTCTCTCTAGTGACAGACTCGTTGCGGGCTTGCTCTACATTGCTCGATTCTTTTGCCTGATCAGTGACTGGCCAAATTAATCTCCCAATTGAGAACGCAGTCGAGTGTAGGGCGTACGATATTTGAGATCGCAAGAGAAAGAGCACCACAAGCAAGGTTACAACAAGGGGCGTCAAGAGCCCAAGAAGCTTAAGGTTAACGCCTCGAAGGCGGGAGTTCATCATCACCAACAATTAAGACGTTCCTAAACTTAGGTAAATCCTCAAGTACAAATCCGGCACCTCTCACAACACAGGTGAGCGGATCCTCCGCGATATAAACCGGCACCTTCAATTCTTCTTCAAGTAAATTCGCGAGGTTTTGGATGAGGGCGCCACCACCAAGCAAAACTAGGCCACGATTCATCACGTCGGCCATTACCTCGGGCGGAGTAACCTCCAACACCTCCTTGATAGCGTCCATAATTAGTCGCACCGAAGGCGATATGGCCTCACGTACGTCCGCATCAGTGACCACGATCTCGCGGGGCAAACCTGTGACCAAATCTCGACCGCGCACCTTCATTTCAATAGCATCATCAAGCTCCACTGCCGAGGCTAAAGTCAATTTGATGTTCTCGGCTGTCTTCTCTCCTATCAGAATCTTGAATTCGTCTCGGACATAATTAATGATATCATCGTTAAGCTTGTCGCCCGCAATACGTAGGTTTTTAGACGAAACTATACCCCCCAAACTAATCACCGCCACATCAGTCGTGCCACCACCGATGTCAATAACCATCGACCCGACTGGCTCGTTCACGGGCAAGCGCGTGCCGATTGCCCCCGCCATCGGCTCTTCAATCAAGTGAACCTCGCGCGCACCGGCGTTACGAGCAGCGTCACGCACAGCTCGCTTCTCTACATTGGTTATACCCGAGGGTATGCCCACCACCACCCGCGGACCAAGCAATTTCTTAGGCACAGTCTCAAGAGCCTTGCGGATGAAGTGGGCCAACATCTCCTCAGTAGCTTCGAAGTTTGAGATCACACCGTCGACAAGCGGTCGCACCGCCACCACGTGCCCGGGTGTGCGCCCTACCATCTTATTGGCGTCTTTACCCACCGCTACCACTTGGCCCGTCTTTTGATTGATAGCCACCACTGATGGCTCATTAACCACGATGCCTTTGCCCTTTACGTAAACCAGGGTGTTGGCCGTACCAAGGTCAACCCCAATGTCTAAACTCAAATATTCTTTAAACTTATCGAACATATTAATAGCTTTGAGCAAAGAGCCATTTGCGGTTGGCTAGCTTGCCACATTTAAAACATTTACCACCAAACTTATCGGCCATATGTTCAAGCTCTAGCACTCTGCTTGTGGCCTTAGTTGCCTCTTTTACTGTCGCCTCACACTCCGCTTGCTCACACCAAAGCACTCGGGCGAAAACTTTCTTCTCTTCCATCGCGCTTACAAATTTTTCGTAAGTGTCCACTTCAATGGTAAGTTTATCCCTCAGAGCGAGCGCGTTGGCCAAAAGCTGTTTTTGTATTTGATCGAGCGCAACCTGACTCCCCTTCAAGACATCGTCTATGGGGTAAACGCTTTTGTCGAAAGTGACACGATTAACTAAAGTTAACATTTGATTGGCCAGTTCTTTGGCCCCAATCTCGATCCTAAGAGGCACACCTTTAAGTTCGGCCTCGTTTATACGATAGCCCAGTGTATGTTGGAAGTTTAAATCTACTTTTGCTCTAATTCCTCCTGCCTTGAGTGCTGAAGCGATTTTGTTTACTGCCACGCTCAAATCAGAACCCACATACTCTTCTTCCTTTTTGCAGATAGGCAAAATTATGACCTGTGTTGGGGCTAGCTTAGGAGGAATCACGAGACCAGCGTCGTCACCATGGGTAAGCACGAGGCCCCCTATATAACGAGTGGAGATACCCCAAGATGTCTGTTTGGCAAGCACCTTCTCGCTCTGGTCGTTTAAATAACTGACGTTGAATGCCTTTGTGAAGTTTTCGCCTAAATAATGCGAGGTTGCACCCTGAAGCGCTTTGCCGTTTGGCATCACCATCTCCACTGTGTAAGTCTCGTCTGCCCCGGCAAATCTCTCACTCGAGCTCTTTATGCCAAAGTACGGCGCGAGAGCCGCGTACTCCTCATAGAACTTCTTATACCAGCCAATAGCCGTCATCACCATATCATCCGCGCTCTCTTTAGTAGCATGCACTGTGTGCCCCTCTTGCCACAGGAATTCTGAGGTGCGAATGAACGGGTAAGTACGCTTCTCCCAACGCACCACATTGCACCACTGATTAAGCTTCATCGGCAAATCTCGATAACTACTTATCCACGAAGAAAAAGATTTGGTGATGACAGTTTCGGAAGTTGGCCGAATAACATAAGGCTGGTCAAGTTTTTCCCCTCCCGCATGAGTAACCACAGCGAGCTCGGGCGAAAACCCTTCAAGATGTTTCTTCTCTTGCTCGATTAGCGACATCGGGATAAGGAGTGGGAAATAAACATTTTCAACTCCGTACTCCTTAAACCAAGGATCCATATTCGTAAAAACTTGCTCCCAAAGCGCGTAACCAAGTGGTTTCAAAATCAACGAGCCTTTGACATCAGACTGCTCAACCAAGCCAGCCTGGGTAACAACGGCATTGTACCAAGCCGAGATATCCTCCGACTTCTTAGGTAAATCACGTTTAGAAAACTCCTTAGGCATAGCCTATCCTACCACATCAGAGCAGGCGGGCAATATCGTGGTAGGTGATGAGGACCATCAAGACGAGAAGGAGGGCGAAGCCGGCGGTGTTGGCGTAGTTTGCAATTTGCTTGGGAAGGGGTCGGCGGCGAATTGATTCGATGATAATGAAAAGCAACCTCCCGCCGTCGAGGGCCGGGAATGGGATAACGTTCACAACTGCTAGTGAAAGTGATAGAAGGACGGTCAGTTGGAGAAGGGCGCCGAACCCAATTCCCGCCGCTTGCTTAACAATAGAAGCAATGCCCACTGGACCAGAAACGTTGGCAAGGTCTGCCGTGCCGTGCACGAGCGACCAAAGTAAACCCGCCATCCCTTTTGCGGTGCCAACAAGCAGAAAGCCCGTTGTCTTGATTGCTGGCACAAACGCGCCGAAGACACCAAACGAAACAGTGCCCACATCATCAAGCCGGAGACCAGCAGTGGGTGAAGGTACGACTACGTATGTCCCCTCTTCCGCAACTACGCTTACTGGCTTGCCGGTGTGCGCGCCCATAAAGGTCACCACTTCATCAGCGTCCACAATTTTTTGAACGTCTGTGCCACTGCTAAGTTCAACTATTTGGATACCTGCAGGAACCTTAGCAAGAGCAGCTGGAGAGCCCGGCACAACTTCAGTCACAACCACGTGTACATCTTCGTACTGTCCTGTTGGGAAGGAACTTGTTGAGGCTTGCAGGCCGACGGTTAAACCAATCCACAAAAGGACAAAGGCAAGCAACACATTGAACACAATGCCCGCCACCACCACTCCTGCTTGTACAATACGTGGCTTGTAATCGAACCTTGCCCCGCGAAGCTCGTCGTTCTCTTCGAGCGAAGTGGGGTCCTCACCGAAAATCTTTACGAATCCGCCAAAGGGAATCCAATTGAGCGTGTAGGTAGTCTGCCCCCATCGCTTACCCACAATCCTGGGTGGGAATCCAAGACCGAACTCGTCCACACGTATCCCACTAAGCTTAGCCACTATGAAATGTCCAAACTCGTGCGACACAATAAGTATCGCTAAGATTATTATGAAAATTAGTATAAACATACTTAGCCAGCTAGCTCCTTGTCTTTACGAACTGCTTGTTCCTCAAGCGCCGCGTTAGCTTCATCAACCATCTTTTGTAAATCCTCTCTTAACTTAAATTTATCGTCCTCGCTTATACTCCCCTCCTTCTCCTTCTTGACCACATCATTCCAACATTCCTCTCGCTCCTTACGCACTGATACTCGAGCGAGCTCAAGCTTCTCTTTAACTAACTTGCTAAGCAATACTCTTCGTTCAGCCGTTAAATCTGGGAAGGACACACGTACGCCAACTCCGTCTGTCGAAACAGACACACCCAAGTTGGCCGCCTGTATTGCGCTCTCAATGAGTTTGATGGTGGCCTTGTCCCAAGGGGCCACGCGCAAAGTTTTAGGATCCTCAATCGAAATAGCAGCCACATGCGATATTTTGGTACGCGCACCATACTGCTCAATGCTTACACTATCAAGCAAAGCTGGCGTGGCCCTACCAGTGCGGATGTTTGAGAGTTCGCGAGCTAGCCACTCCCCCACTCCTTCCAAGCCATTCTTTAATTTTCCAAATTCATAATTCATAATTCGCAATTCTTAATTCATCAGCGCGATGTGCTCCATTATAACACGCACGGGTAATTCTCTCTCGGCTACGTGACGAAGGCCACGTTCTATCTCCTCAAGCAGTGGCCAATCTTTAATCTTATATGCCTCTTGCTCAAGCTCAAGTAGAAACGCGCTTGCCTCCTCTCTCTGCGCCAACTTCTCTTCTGGTTCATCCATCTTAACAACAAGCGGTGCAATTAGCTTAAGTCTCGCTGGCCCTTCCGCTTTCAAAAAAGCTTTTACGTCACTATGCTCTCGCGCGTACGCTTCGAGTTTATATATCTCAAAATGCCCCGCACCGGCCCTCGAACGTAAAGTGGGCAACAAGGCGCTTGGGTTGGGGTGATGAAGGGTTAGCAACATGCCAGCGGCCGGCGCCTCGAGTATCTTAAGCAAAGCATTTTGCGCTTCGGTTGTGATATCTACACACGTCACGTTTAAACTATGTGCGTCACTTGAACCACGAGACATAAGTAAGGCAAGCTCGTGCGCTTCATCTATACCCAGAATAGAATATTTAAATGTCGTAATTTGCAATTTGCAAACAATTATCTCTTGCTGATAATACTTTTTTTATATGTCCCCAAGTGCTCGAGGGCGATACCCGTGCCTTTAACAACGCAAAAAAGTGGGTCATCAGCCATCTGCGCCTTAACCCCAGTCTTGCGATACACAAGCTCAGGGAGATGACGAAGCATTGAGGAACCGCCCGTCATTGTAATACCGTAATCGATAATATCCGAGGCTAGCTCGGGCGGTGTGTCGCCAAAAACATCCCGGATTGCTTTAATAATCTGCTTGAGCTCGGCGTCGATGGCGACCACCACTTGGTTGGTGCTCATTTGCACGGTACGAGGCAGACCTGTGAGGAAGTCGCGTCCCTTCACCGCGTAACTCTCCTCTTTGTCAACGGCAATGGCCGAGCCAATTGCAATCTTGATCTCCTCGGCAGTCTTGTCACCCACGGCCAAATTAAAATTCTTTTTAATATAATCTGTTATCGCCTGATCAATTTTATCTCCAGCACATTTCACACTTGTTGACGCCACGATACCACACAAACTAATCACCGCAACATCAGTGGTG